>JAEEKC010000216.1 GCA_016282215.1 Lachnospiraceae bacterium | reverse complement strand
TCACCGTCTGTCGGAATGGAGTAAGGATCCTCGCCCGGTTTATAATACTTTCCGGTAATGACAACGCCATCCTGGATCAGCGCATTCTCTTCCCAGTTGATATCAATGGCCAGCCCCTCGCAATGCTCTGAACGGGAACTTGCACCGCGCCAACTGTAACCGCCTACGTTCTTGATCGGGAACTTCTCTTCCCCTTCATAGATTTCCTTGAAGATCTGCTGCACCGTCGGTGCGATCTTTTCATGTACTGTCAGTGTTCTGACCTTTGTTATTTTGGTCACGCCGTCAGAAGCGAAATCCCATACATTGATCTTGATCGTTGTCATATGGGCGGCTGCTTCTTCTGCCGATGCAAACTTCCTGTAAGAGATAGAAGAGAAAACTCTCTTACATTTTTGCATATAAGTTTCGTTAGCGGATGCTAACAAATTGAACTTTGCTGACTTAATGTTGGAAAAAGCCGAATGGGTGCTCTTCTTTTTCTTGTTTGCATAAGCTTTGATCTTGTAAAAATATTTCACCCCGTTTTCCTGTCCTTCCACATAGGCGCTGGTTGCGGTAGGAGAGTCGATGGTATCCACCTTTGCATAGACACCCTTTTTGCTGGTGGAACGGTAGATGATATAGCCCTTTGCTCCGGTCACTTTTTTCCATTTCAAAAGTACCGTATCTGCACTGGCTGCAGCTGCAGACTGTAATTTCGGAGCAGACAGCAGCGTCGGAGATGAAATGATATCGGATTCCGCGCTCAGCACCTGACCACCCGTGCTTTTCGCATAGGACTGAATCTTGTAATAATACAGGATTCCCGGTTTGCATTTTTTATCCTTAAGCGTAACAGTGGTGCCTTTTTTTATGGTCTTAAATTTCTTATAAGGTCCGCCTTCTTTCTCGGATTTCAGGATCACGTACCCTTGTGCCTCTTCCACTTTTTCCCAGGTCAGCTGGATAGTCTTATAATTCTTTCCTTCAGCAGCAAAAGAGGCCGGTGTTGCCAGAACAGGCGTCACGGAAACAGCATCGGAATATTCTCCGAGTATTTCCGGCTGGATTGTCGAAGCGGAAGCCTCCGGCGTATCCGACATAACATATGCACTCACACAGAAACTATAGGCACGTCCTGTTACCAGTGGGTTTCCATCCGCGCCAACCGTGATATGAGCCTTGTTTTCCTGCACTCTGGTCAGCTCAATATTGTCGCCTCCCTGAACGAGAAAGATCACATATCCGTTCACGGACGCGACTGCGTTCCATGTAAGGTCTACGCTTGACATACCGCCCGACGTACCTGTCAGACCTGTTACCCTTCCCGGTATCGTTGTCGCCAAAGTCCGGCAAGGAAACAGGAACAGAATAAACAGCATGACCGGCAGCAAAACCACCATTATCCTGTTGTTCATTGCCACTATATCTGCCTTTATTTTTCTGTCCGTCTGATAGCTTTCCGTTCTTCCCATATGATCCTGCCTTTCCGTTATCACTTTGCTTGTGATCCATAAGTTAGCAACCGCTAACTATTTTGAAAAAAGGTACATGCCCTGCCCTTCATAGACCGCATAATACTCATCTTCATAAACCTTCTTTGCATCATCCATGACAGTATATTCACCCTTCAGCATCCCTGCCTCTTCGGTTCTTGCCAGCAGCAGAAAAGTCTTTCCGGTGTGATAACCTTCCCTGTAATAATCCTTCTGCGTCAGCCATTCATAAGGAACGATATTTCCCTGTTCGTCTCCCGTAAAATCACCCACATGGATCTTACCGTTTGACAGATACTCTGTCACCGGTCCGTTCCAGAAGGTTGCATATCCAAAATTATACCCCTCTTTTTCAAGAAAATCCATATAGCCGACTCTTTTTTCACAATCATTGAATTTCACATCCTGCCACAGTTCACTGTAAAGAGAAGACAGCGCCGTGATCAGCAAAAATGCCGGCAAAAGGTTCCTGAGCAGCCCGGACCGAAAAACCACTTTATCCATAAAAATCCCTGCGAAGAATACACCAATGATATAGACCGGGATCCAATAGCGATACTGCTGCAATACATCCGTAAATACCAGCATGAAAAAGTTGATCAGAAAATGAAAGATAAAATAATAACCAAGCAGCCGCTGCACAGGGCTGAGCAATGCACGGCTTTGGATCAGCAGATATAATGTCATCAGGACAAGAACAATCAGAAAGATAACTTTCAGCACACCAGCCAGCCACAGCCGGCTCATCACAGGCACATCATCCCGAAAGCCCACCAGCTGTGCCATGAGCTGAAACGCTTTTAAGAACCGTCCCGGTACATCCGCAAATGGCACAAAACGAACCGCCGACGTATTGTCAAAACTGTAATGGGTACTTAAATAAAACTTATTGATCAGGAATCCCGCAAAAGCAAAGACTGTCAGAAAACACTGCTCCAGCAGAGGATACAGATTGACCTGCAGAAGACTCTGTTTTTTTAGCCGTTGATCATCAGATTCTTCATCCGATTCACTGCTACTGTCTGTCTGAACGATCTGCCGGATCACATTCGTAAAGAGTGCCAGCACCATCGGTGCAAACAGGCAGGCCGGATAACGCAGGCCGGACAGACCCAGAAGCAGGGAAAATACTGCAAGAAGAACAAAACGTAACATCAGCCGGCCGTTTACAACCTTCGATATATCCCGTCCTCCAAGCGCAAACCACCCGGCGCATGACAGTGCAAATCCCAGATACAGATACATACAGATCGTCTGGGATGTATAGAAATTCCCCAGAAACATCATATCCAGATATTCATTGGACCAGGGTGCCAAAAGCAATGCCGCCGCAAGCAGCCTTGCCGGCAGGGATAGTTCCAGTTTTTTTGCAAAGAAATGAAATGCCAAAAGAAGCAGCACAAGAAAAATAAAAATAGAAAGTACTTTTACTGTATGAAAATCAGAAAAAATATAAAACAGCGGCGTCATCACAAGATGGGAATACAGAATGCGGATCTCCGTAGAATAGAACCACTCCTTTGAGATCAACTCCCCCCTGTCACGCAGCAGTTTTGATAAGATCACCTCCGCTGCCATATCAGAGTGCATCAGATGGTTTAAATATAGCAGCGTATACAAAACAAGACAGGCAATCATAAGGCCTGCCGTAAGAAGCGGCAGAAGTGTCTGTATACTCTGCCACGGTTTTAATTCAGCTTTTTGTTTCTGCTCCTGCATAGTCACATGATGCCTGCCCGTATCAGACCTTTATCTTAAGTCCAATAAGGTTTCTGATCCTTATGGGTAAAACCCTGATAACGCGACTTATACTCAGTCAGCAGGTTTTCATACTCCGTCTTTTTCTTTTCCTTCAGTTTCCCGCCAATGGCAGGATCGGCAAGGGCTTTTTCCAGATCGGCAATGGCGGACTGCGCCGCATCTTTGTAATTATTCGAAGCGTTCATTTCCACTCTTTTGATGATGGCAAGGATCTGCTTTTCCTGCGCTGATGTAAAAAGACTCATGAAGGCTCCTCTTTCTTTATCCTTAGATTTCGGCTCCGCATTCTCATGTCGGGCTTCACACTGATATCGGACTTTGCAAAGTCTGACATGCCGATTTGCATTTCCAATTTGTATTTTACCGCAACTAAGGCTATTTCACAACGAAAAAAGAGCGTTTTACATCAAAAAGATTATTTTGTTTCAAATTCAAAGGTCTGCAGGAATTTCTGCGCCCGCTCTGT
Source organism: Lachnospiraceae bacterium (assembly GCA_016282215.1). Classification (GTDB taxonomy): domain Bacteria; phylum Bacillota; class Clostridia; order Lachnospirales; family Lachnospiraceae; genus RGIG7926. The sequence continues at coordinate 21,475 of JAEEKC010000216.1, read as the reverse complement.
TTTGGGCGTATGAAAGAACTCCTTCGGATCGGCATCTTCCACGATGGCTCCGCCGTCTAAAAAAATCACTCTGTCAGCGATGGCTTTTGCAAAAGACATTTCATGGGTAACGATGAGCATTGTCCTCTTCTGCTTCGCAAGGTCTAAGATCACATCAAGTACCTCCCTGACCATTTCCGGATCAAGAGCGGCTGTTACTTCGTCAAACAGCAGAACTTCGGGATGCATCATCAGTGCGCGCACAATGGCAACCCTCTGTTTCTGTCCACCGGAAAGCTGCCGCGGATAACTGTCTTTTCTCGCGGCAAGTCCGACTCTGTCAAGAAGATCGATGGCTTCCTTTTCCGCCTCTCCCCGTTTTCTTTTTTGTACCTTAAGCGGAGCCAGAAGCAGGTTTTCCAAAACCGTCTTATGCGGAAACAGTTCATAGCTTTGAAAGACCATGCCGATCTTCTTTCTTGCATCTGTATTTTTCTGCAAAGGATTTACGATCTGACCACCTAATCGCACCGTTCCCTCCTGAATATCCTCCAGTCCGTTGATGCACCTTAGAAGCGTACTTTTCCCGCATCCGGAAGGCCCGACAATCACAACGGTCTCACCTTTTCTAACGGAAAGACTGATATCCTTCAGGACTTCAAAATCCTCATATTGTTTATGCAAATGTTCTATTTCCAAAAGTTCACTCATGAACACTTCACTCCCACTTCTTTTCCAGATATTTTGACAGGCAGCTGATGGGCCAGCAGGCGAAAAAATAGAGCAGAAAAATAACCGCGAATACACCGAAGGCTGCATTGGGTGCGCTCTTTCTGTTTGCCTCAATGATCTGCTGTCCTACCTTCAATACTTCCACGATCCCGACCATCATGATCAGGCTGGTGGTTTTGATCATTCGCGTGATGAGATTGATGGACAGCGGGATCAGCCGCTTTATGATCTGCGGAAGGATCACATACAGATACGTCTGAATACGGGACAGCCCTAACGCCTTGCTGCTTTCATACTGAATGGCGGGTATGCTGAGAAAGCACCCTCTGACAAGATCCGCCATCTCCGCCGTTCCCCAAAAGGAAAAAACAATGACGGAAGAAACTTCCGCAGAGATATTCGTTCCCGTCATTTTGGTAAAACCAAAAAAAACGATAAACAAAAGCACCATCTGGGGCATGATCCTGACGATCTCCAGATAGATCCTTGTGATCACCGTGATGACCGGTTTTTTTGCAGACATCAGCATACCCAGGATCAATCCCGCAATGATACTGATCAGTACGGAAATACCGCTGATCTTCATGGCCACGCCGAGTCCGCCGAGAAGACGCATCAGGTTTTTCCCTTTTAAAATCACCTCAAATCCCATATTTGGTCTCCTGATTTACCGTTAGTTTTTCGTTTGTGTATTTCCCTGTCATGCATTGCAATGCCCATCACTTTTTTATCGATCTAAGCTTTATGCCGCCATCTTCAGTCTGCTCTTTTTCTCGATCAGATACCCGATAAAGGATACCGGAAGCAGCATGATGATGTAGAAAACGACCAGCAAAAACAGACTCTCCGTCGTGTTGTAATACAGGCCGATCAAATCCTTTGCGGTAAACATCAGATCCAGCAGACTGATAGCGGAAAAAACGCTGGTCTCTTTCAAAAGAAAAATCACATTTGCGATAATCCCCGGCAGACTGATGGTAAATGCCTGCGGCAGGATCACATACAAAAAAAGCTGGATGCTGCTCATGCCAAGAGCCCTGGCGCTTTCCGTCTGTATCTTCGGCACCGCCTCTAAGCCGCTTCGGACGCTTTCCGCCATATAACTTCCGCCCAAAAGGCCAAGTCCGAGGCATCCGCAAACCTGCGCCGGTATCTGTATGCCCACGGCCGGCAATCCGTAGTAAATGAAAAACAGCTGCACCAAAAGCGGCGTGTTTCGGAACAATTCCACATAGATCTTCACCACAACCCGGGCCACCGGCACTTTGAAAAACTCAGCAAATGCACAGATCACGCCGATCAAAAATGCCAGCGCTATACCCAGCACGCCGATTTTTACCGTCAGCAAAAAAGCCTCTGTATATGCCGGAATATATGACTGAACAACTGCAAAATTCATATTTCTTACCGCTTTCTGTGATCAAGGCGCGATGCGATCCTTGTCCCTGCATTCTGAATGATCTGAAAGATGACGATGAGCAGCGCTACCGTCACAACCATAATGTCTGTCTGCCATCTGTAATAGCCGTATCTGACCGCAATATCCCCCAGGCCGCCTCCGCCTACGGTTCCTGACATCGCGGAATACCCAAGCAAAATACCTGTTGTGATCGTTGCCCCTGTAAACAGTGAAACCCTTGCTTCCACCAGCAGCACCTTAAAAATGATCTGCCATATGCTTGCTCCCATGGAGCGGGCCATTTCGATCACCCCGGCATCCACTTCATTCAGCGCTGATTCCACTACCCTTGCGATATAAGGCGCCGCGCAGATGACGAGCGGAACGATGGTCGCCGTCGAACCGTAACTCTTTCCGACAACCAGCCTGGTAAAGGGGATCAGCACGATCAGCAGGATCAGAAACGGAACACTCCTGATAATATTGCAGATAAAATCTCCGATCCCATAAATAACCTTATTGGGCTTCAGGCCGTCCTTCTTTGTCACATATAAAGCAATCCCGAATGGAAGTCCTAAAACATAGCCGAAAAAGGCTGAGAAAAATGTCATATACAGGGTGTCCCGAATCCCCTCTAATAACATCTGTAAAACTTTTTCATCAAACAACTTCCTTCACCTCCTGAATTGATCATGAGTCTTCAGCTCCGTATTTTTCATATCGGATCTCACACAACCGCCGGCTCCCCATTCTTTTCAAAATTCCTGATATATCTGACCTTTCTCTCAAAGATCAGATCCCTTGCCGCATCTGACTGCGGCGACCGGAAGATCTCATCAACAGTGCCTTCTTCCACTAAGGCTCCATTGTCTATGATCGCAACCTTTTTACAGATCTGCGATACGACCGACATCTGATGTGTAATGATCACGATAGTGATCCCGTACTTTTCGTTAATCTCTTTTAAGAGGCTCAAAATGGCCTTTGTCGTCTGGGGATCGAGCGCACTGGTTGCTTCATCGCAAAGCAGGATCTTCGGCTCCGTGGCCAGCGCCCTGGCAATGGCTACTCTCTGTTTTTGCCCGCCGGACAGCTGGGAAGGATAAGCTTTTTCTTTGTCACCGATCCCGACTGTCTCAAGCAGTTTCCGCGCTTTCTCTCTTGCCTGCTTTTTTTTCATGCCGGCAATCTCCAGCGGAAAACAGACATTATCCAGGGCGTTTTTCTGCTCTAAAAGATAGAAGCTTTGAAAGATCATCCCGATCTCGCTGCGTTTTTTTCGAAGCTGTTTTTCGTTTAAGTCTTCCAGGTCAACACCGTCGATCAGCACCTTTCCCTGCGTCGGTTTTTCCAGATAATTGATACAGCGGACCAGGGTGCTTTTTCCCGCTCCGGACATCCCGATGATTCCGAAGATATCTCCTTTTTCGATGGAAAGATCAATATCCCGAAGTGCCTCGACCGTCTGTCCATTTCCTTCAAATCTTTTTGTCAGATTTCTGATCTCAATTTCACTCATATCTTCATCATTCCTTTACCAAAAATACGGGAGGACCAAAACGGCCCTCCCCTTCATTTTCAAAACATCTTACTCAAAGAATACAACAGCTCCGTCATAGGTATCTTCAATGAACTGTTTGATCTCATCGGACCGAAGCACAGCCACCAGCGCTTTGATCTTATCGCTTGCCTCGTTGCCTTCTTTCACCGCTACGATATTGACATAGGTTTTGGCCGCCACGGAATCACTGGCCTCATAAGCAATGGAGTCTTTTCCGACGGAATAACCTGCTTCCAATGCATAGTTTCCGTTCAGCACCACGTATTCTACTTCATCTACAACTCTCGCAACCTGCGCCGCCTCGAGTTCCACAAACTGAAGGTTATACGGGTTTTCCGTGATATCATTCACCGTTGCCGTCAGGTCTGCGCCGTCTTTGAGTGTCAGCAGTCCGTTATCCTGCAAAAGCAGAAGGGCTCTTGCTTCATTGGTGGTATCATTGGGTACTGCGATGCTGTCACCGTCCGCTACTTCATCAAGGCTTTTCTTGGTGCCGGGATAGATCCCGAAGGGCTCGTAGTGAATGCCGCCCGCATTGACGATATGTGTTCCCTGCTCATCATTAAAACTGTCAAGATAAGGAACGTGCTGGAAATAGTTCGCATCAAATTCACCGGATTCCACAACCAGGTTAGGCTGTACGTAATCATCAAATTCCACAACGTCCAGTGTATAACCATACTGCTCTAAAACATCAGCTGCTTTTGCAAGGATCTCCGCATGAGGTACCGGCGATGCTGCAATCTTGATGGTCTCTCCGTTACCGGGAACGATGTCAAGCGCATCTTCTGCCTTTGTCTCTTCAGAAGTTTCATCCTGCGCCGCTGCATCTTCAGCCGGCGCTGTGCTGACAACGCCGCCTTCTACAACAAGGGTATCTTCATAATCGGCGCCGTAGGTATCTAAAAGCGTTGCTTCATAATCTGCATGGAAGAAGTTTTCCTCACCGAGCGTTTTGATCTCATCATTGATCCAGTCAAGCAGGGTTGTGTTGCCTTTGGACACTGCAGGAGCGATGGTATCCTGACTGCCGAGGGAAGGAATGCCGACTACATATCCCTCATTTTCAAGGGCATAGGCGATCACTTCTGTATTATCGTTCGCCCATGCAATGCCTGTCCCGTTCTCAAAGGACGTCTTTGCTGTTGCATAGGTATCAAACTTCTGCAGTTTAATATCAGGGTATTCCTTTTCCAGATACGTCTCCGCGGTCGTACCGGAGATGACTATGACCTGATCATCCGCGCCAATCTGGTCAAGGCTTTCGATCACATTGTCTTCATGAGATACAACGCCAAGTGCCACATTCATGTAGGGAAGTGCGAAATCAACTTTTTGCGCTCTTTCTTCTGTTACCGTAAAGTTAGCCAGTACGATATCAACCTTACCTGTCTCAAGATATTCCACCCTGCTTGCTGCTTCCGTTGATACATAGTTGATCTTGACACCCAGGTCCTTACCGAGTCTTTCAGCAAAGTAAACATCATATCCCTGATACTCACCGTTTTCATCCACGAAACCAAATGGGTTTTTGTCTGAAAAAACACCGATATTTACAGTTCCGTCTGCTTTGATCTCATCGAGTGTCCTGTAGACCTGATTGGCTCCTGCAACAATCTCACCGTTTGTATTCGTCTCTACTTTTGCTCCGCCGCATCCTGTCAGCGCAAATACGCTTACGCCTAACGTGATGATGCCTGCGACCAGTTTCTTTACAATATTCTTTTTCATAATTTCTCCTCCAAATTGATTAGCAGCTTATTCTCTGTATTCTCATATTTGCTTTTCACTGCTATCACTTTCTTCTTTTATTTTCGTTCCGATTATCAGATCGGATCATCTTTGTCTACATTGTCCCATGGTTTTCCGGGCATGAAAAAAGCCCGGGATCACTCCCAGGCAATGGCTTTCTACATTCATCCGAATGACAGATTACTGTATGTGGACGCATGACAAATGAGCCAAACGCCCGGCCATATTACTTGCCTGGGAGCAAAGCATTCGACAACACCTGCAGCAACACATTTGTGTATCCATCATAGTTGTTCTGATCTCTGTTCTCATTTGTCATTCTCCTTTCTGACCAGCAGCCTTTCGGCTCTGTATTCTATATTTTCCTTACGAGTTGCAATAATACACCTATTTACATAGTATGTCAATAGGTAATTTCTGTTTTTCTGTATTTTTTATTTCCCCCTCTTTTTGACCGGGGCTGTTTTTTCCATTTTATCCAGCCTGTGGGCCAGGTTTTCAACGATCTCAAGCCTTGCCTTTCCCTTATCGGTTACAGGCCCCATGATCACGCCTTTTCTCTTATCGTAATACACCAGGGCTTTGTTTTTCAGTCCGGCAAGTTCGCTCTTATCTGCCTTCCTGCCGTTTTGCTCTGTACTGTTTACCAGTGCATCAAGGCTGTTATAGAGTTTTTCCATATAGGAAGACCGAAATGCCCCGTCAAGCATGTACAGGTCTTTTAACTCTTTTCTCGTACGCCTTAAATAGTCAAGATCCTTCGCTGAAAGTGTGACTGTCTCCTTTGGCCTATCCTGTACAGGCGCTTTCTTTCCTGCCCTTTTGGACCGGCGCGCCTCTTCCTCTTCTGCTTTCTTTGCGCCTTCGACCTGTGGGTTCATACCGGCACGGATCTGGTTTCTGTATTCCCTGTAAATGCCCTTTGCATCTCCTGCGTCTAACATGGCGCGTGCCAGGATATCCGGTTCCTTCAACAGTTGCCCTGCCATGGCATTCACACAGGCAACAACATCCTTCGTACAGAGTTGCCCCTGCGCATTTATCCGAATATAACCCTCCTGCGGCTGATCCGATAAAATGGTATGTCCGAAAAACGATTTCCGCGCGCCTTCTGTCTGCAGAAGAGAGCATACGACAATATTTGCCGCATTCTGCATATCCTCATTGTTATCGGGCCAGAGACGATGCGACTTGCCGGCTTCCTGATACAGCTTAAGATATCCTTTATAATGCTGCTTTGTCTGTGCTACGGAGATCCATTCCCGGTCAGGTTCGATCATTTCCGAAGGCTGCAGGTATACCGGCTCAGCGGCTATCGGCTCGATCTGCTCTATTTGTTTTTCCCGGTTATCCCGGATTTCCTGCTTTTCCTGATGTACCGGATTATCCTGTATGATCTGTTCTTCCTGATGCTGCCGGTTTTCCTGTATGACCTGTTTTTCCTGACGCTGCGGGTTTTCCTGTATGACCTGTTTTTCCTGATCCCCCGGTTCTGCAAAGGCGTCCTGCGGATCGGTCTTTTCTTTTTTCGCCGGCACAAAAAACAGAAGGTGCTCGCACGCGGCTTTTGTATGCTTATCCCGCATGCCGCTTTCCTTTGCAATGGCTTCGATCTGTGTCTGTACCTGCATGTAAAAATCGTACTTCTCATCACCCGGTTTGCAATTTGCCAATTCCGTTTTCAGATCGCCCAGGGCGCTTTGTACCGCATTAGAATAATATCTTGCAAAGCCCCTGGTTTCCTTTTGATGGAGATGCTTTCTTTCCCAGCCCACAAGTTCTGCCGCGAAAGCTTTTGCGTCTTTTTGATAATAGGCATCCTCCAGCTTTGCAAAAGCCGTCTCTTCCCTTCTGACAAGGCAGTCTGTGATACACTGCACACTGCTCTTTAATTCCTTCGGCCATGCCGTGGAAAAATTCAGGTCATAGAGATGGGACAGCGTTGCATTCATGACAACGTCATCCAGCTTTCCCATTGTGAGCAAGGTTTGCTGATTGAGCTGATCATATTCATTTCCGCCAAACGTCAGCAGATTGTACATCGCCCGATAGACATTCTCCTCAGCCTGATTCCTGGGCCTTGGCAGACCCCTGTAGACCAGGGAAGACGCAAAGGTGTCATAATAATCCTTGTCTCCGATTACCTCCACTACCTTCTTTGTATTGTCAGCAGCATAACCGAAATCTCCGGTATACTGCCAGTCAGCCGAAGCGAGCAGACTCTTTCCGCCCTGATAAGGACCCTTGTCCGGACCGCCAAGGATGCTGCGGCCGCCCTGACCGTAGCCGATACTGCCGAGCATCGCCTGGCGCTGTGCATTCTTTTCGGCTATTTCTTTCAGTCCCGGATCATCTTGAAGAGCCTGGATTTTCACCTGTCCCTGCGGATCGATAAAACCGTCTGCATCGAACTTATCGATCGTTATAGCCGGATCGATCTTTTCGATCTCTTCAAGGACTTTGATATAGCCCTTAAGATATTGCAGGGATTTTTGCTGATACTCAGACAGCTGTATCCCTTCAATCCCCTTTGTATTGACATATTGGCCGCTCTCATCGTTATAGACGGCGATCCCATGTACCACCGCATTGTAAAACTGCGTTAAGTTATTTTTGTAGTTCGATACGGAAAGTTTATCGACAAAGTCTTCCTCACCCGGATCCTCTTTTCCTGCCTTCAGATTGGTCATGACGATATTCATGGCAACCCTATGCTGTGGATCCGCTTCCAAGTCATGGATATCATACAGATTGGCAATGGCATCAAGCAGCGTTTCATCCTTTTCCACATCAAAATGATTTGTGATGCCAAAAAGCCCCCTGAAGGCGCGGTAAGAATCCGTGTTTCCGAAAAACACCCTTTTCCCTTTGTATGATGTCGGAACCTTAAACCTGTCCTGTCTCGGATCGATCGGGGCCGGCGCGACTAACATGGCTTCCTGCTGCGCTTTCTTTAAAGGCTCGATCTCCTTACGGTAATCATCCCGCTCTTTTATGATCCGGTTTCTCTTATCCGAAAGTGCCTTTTCTTCCTCATCGGAACGATCCTTCGCTTTTTGGCGGAGAGATTCCATATTCAACTTCTTCGGCAGATAGGTTTTCTCCGTCATGAAAAAGCCCGGTTTCAAATGCTGCCGAAAAGATGCCTCGTCATCCGGAAGATCAATGCCTCCGGTACAACCGATCAGAACGCCGTTCTGCCTTCTCTCATCTTCGAATACGAGCTGATTTTGCAGGGCGCCGTTGATCACAGTGCCATCCTGCGTTACCGTCGTATTCGGACTTGCGGTATTATACAGAACATCGCCTTCCTTGGACAGTTTGATATCCTCAAGCCATGTCAGCGAGAAAGAGTCAGCATTCACGCCGTTGATGGCAGGGTATAACAGTTGCGACAGATTCGCCGTATGGGTGGCATTCGGATCTGCATTTGCCTCTCCCTCCGGCGGCATGGAGTTTTTATAATAGACGGTATTGCCTTCAATCCCGACAATGGTCAGGTAATGACCATCCATCATCAGGCCCACAGGTGAGTGATGGTCACGCACAGCCTCTGTGATCTGCTTCTTTACCGCCTCTTCTATGGCTGAAGAATAGATGAGCTTATCTGAATCATTCTCATTTGCGCCATTCTTATAACTATGATAAGAGATGATATCCATGCTCTTGATCATGGTATCCGGCATCAGATCAAGCGCCAGATCACCCATTTCAAGCATGGTGCTTTTGACATCGGAGTTCATCTCCGTGCTCGTATTTTCTCCAAACTGTTCCCCCTCCGAAAGAACCGGACGGTAGGCACGGATATCCTCCTGGGTGATATCCTGAATCCCGCGGCTTTGAAGCAGCATCTGATAAAAACAGGACCAGCACCCGTTATCGGCCGTCTGAAAAGAAGGCTGGTCGATGCCCTGCAAAACATAGACACCGTTTTCGGCATCCGCGACAGTCTCCGGGATTTTCTGCACATAGGTTTTATCCTGTACCTGCTTTCGGATCATTGACGTCTTGTCAGATAGTTTTTGCAGACTGTCCCTTTTATGCGTCAGGTACTGTTTCTCGATATCCGACAGCTGATCCTTGTTCTCATCAAGGAACCGGCCGACCTTTGACGGATCTGCACAGTTGCGCACCCACACGGGGATCTTATTCGGATCGAGATTCGGATATTCCCAGTCATTATGACGGATACTCGGATTTGGCATAACTATCCTCCTGGTTTACTAATCTATCAGCAGTTTTCGGCTTCTTGTTTTGTCAGAATTTTTTTACGGTTTTCTTTTGCGCTTTCACGTTCCCATTCACATTCTTTTGTGTTCCTGTGGCTTTCTCAATCTCGATGCCTGTTATTTTTGCGCCCTGATCGATCGCCTTATCGAGCCCCTTTTTCAGTTGCTTTTTATCCGCTTTCATCCGGTTGGCATGATAGGTTTGTATATAACTCTCCGGACGCTCATGGACACATTTTCTAAACAAGGGACTTTCAGAAAGCTTTTCCGCATCCTGATGGAATTTCAGGTTAAACTCCCTTGAATTGAAATCATGATTCATCTGATTTAACTCCACCTCCGATGCCTTATTGATCTGATCGAAGTAAAATGCCTTATAGTAGTTCCTGGCCTTTTGCATCATGGTCTCTGTACCGATGGAATAATCCAGTTTTTCCCCTGTTGTCACTGCATCCTGGGACATCTCGGTGATCTTCTTTTTCAGCGCTCTTCTTCGCCGCACAGCGGTCATTGCATTGTCCCTTTGCCCTGTGATCTCATCTGCTGATAAGTCCTTTGATCCTCCGTCCAGTCCGGACCTTTTACAGTTTTTTTCAAATTGCTCGATTTGGTTTTTGAAAGAAAATTCTCTTGGATTACCGCAATTATGAGGCCCTGCGACAACAAGGTCTTTACTCATCTGATCAAACATTTCCAGGGAATCCGTTGCCAGTTTTACCCCGCCTTTCGCTTCTGCAAGACGCCTTCTTCCGTCACGAAGCCATGCATGGGTCAGATTATCACGCTCAGAAACATACTTCGCCGAAGCCTTTTTGAACTGGGTAAGCGCCGCCTTCAGATCATTCATATTATTAGCCGATTTTTTCAGATCGGTCTTCTCAATACAAGTTTGCAGTGCAACAGTCATGTCCTGATAGTATTTGCTGCCCTCAAATCCGGCATTCTTACCAAAATTAGCTTCCGGATTTTCCTGCGTCTGCGCCAGTCTGCCTTTCATTTCCATGAGTTTTTTGCGAAGCTCCGTTACTTCATCATAGAAAGCCTTTTCCTTTGCAAGCATATGGCGGCTTCCCGTCACCCTGCCCGGAATATTTTCCCGCGGACTTAGCTTCTTGTTCATGGTGTACATATCAATCGTGACATCACATTTGCCGTGCATTGCTGCATTCAGGATCTCCGCCTTGTATAGGGTTTCCTTCAGCTTCGGATCTTGCACAGAGGCATATTTTTCTCCCCAGCGCTCTTCCGCCGTTTTTCCATCCACCCTGAACACTTCGTAAGGTTTCTTTCCAAGCAAACGATAGTAAGAGATCTGATGATCGGCCGCTAACTTTTTGAAACACGTATTAACGGAAGAAAGAACGGCATCCTTCTTCTCTTCCGCTTTTGGATCGCTCAGTATCTGCGCAATCTCTTCTCCGGACTTCCCACTGGAGAATATGTCCTGAAAATGCTTTCCATATTTTGCCTTTTCTGAATCCACAGTATTGCCGAAGACCCTGACATTATCATACTGCGTCTGATTAAAATCCAGCCTGGCCTGCTCCTTGAATTCTTCATCGTGACCTATAAGGCAATCTTGAAACAGTTTATTTTGGCCGCGCAGATAGGTAATCCCTGTGGCCATGCCATAGGTCTCTTTGTGGATGAGCACTTCATTACGCATTTTCGCAGACTTAGTACTGTATGCGATCGACTCCGGATCCATATCCAGGCTAAATGCCTCGCCAAAGGTCTTCCCCCGGAGTTTCTCTCCCTGCTCTTGTAAAAGCACCCTGCTGACGGCCATGTCATTCACATAGTCCGGAACCTTTACCTGGGGTATTCCCGGTTTAAAGCCCGGAAAATTATAGCCCAGGTTATACAGCGTAAAGAATGGCTGTGCCTTATAAAAAACAGCAGTCTGCTCCTGCAGGTATTCCTCTCCGAGTGCCTCTTTGATCGCGTCGGCATGGCCTGTATCCATCAGTGCCTCATATTCCTGACCAAAATCCATTGCAGAAGACATGATGCGCTGCAGTTTTTCGTTTTCCTTCTCAAGCTGCTGCGGATCAGAATAATCAATATCCGGCACCTTATAATTCTTCATTTTCTCGGCAGCACCAGTATAAATCTTAGCCCATTCGACAGCGTTCTGAGCCGCCTTTTTCTCGTCTAAACCTTCTCCCTTGATGGGGTGTTTCTCTACGAATTCCAGGAAGTCCGTGACATTTTTCTCATAATCCTGATGCCCTTCGAGCATATTCCAGGCGGCATCAAAATCAAGGCCTTTTACAGCCATCAGATAAAGCCTGAACATATTCGCCTGGGTTTTGACCCTGTCACTCTTAATCCCGACATTTTCAAAGCTCTTGCTCTGTCCCGTCGGATTCAGGCGTTTATGCAGTGCGCTCGTTTTCTGATCTTCCGGGAGGGGCTTTGCCATATGAAAGTCCTTCCTTATGGCGTCATAACGCTTCTGCGACATGGGACCATTAAAGGTGAACAGATTGTCTAAGTTTTCTTCCTGGATTTCCTGCTGAAGATTGTTTTCGAATTCTTTCATGATTCGATCATCCTTTCAATTTAATCAGTAGTTTATCGGCTCAATATTTTCATATCGGACTTTACACTAGCTCAATTTATCTTTTGTCTTATCTTTCGTTTTTCCGGGGCTTTTTTCTCCCCTTGCATATAACACAGTCGTACATTGCATTTGGTTGCAAAAGCTATATTGATACTACCATATTTATAGTAGTGTGAAAAGTAGAAACGGATTGCTGCGAAAACAAGAGACAGACTCGAAAATGCTTCGCATTTTCTCGTTCGTCTCTTGTTTTCCAATTCCACGTCATATCTGCGATGGCTGAGACAACCTCGATTCCGCTTCGCTTCATCTCGGTCGTCTCAGCCATCCTATGATGGACCAAATAAAAAAGACGCTTGGAATGCAAGCATTCCAGCGTCTTTGTATATTCGTTCCATCGCAGATATGACTATCTCTTCGAAAACTGCGGCGCACGTCTCGCTGCTTTGAGACCGTATTTCTTACGCTCTTTCATACGAGGATCACGGGTCAGGTATCCTGCTTTCTTCAGGGCAGGTCTGTAATCTTCGTCGACTGTCAGAAGTGCTCTTGCGATGCCGTGACGGATCGCACCGGCCTGTACGCTGAAACCGCCGACCTTAACATTTACGAGGACATCGAACTTCTCAGATGTCTCGGTTGCAACAAGAGGCTGACGAACGATCACCTTCAGTGTCTCCATACCGAAATACTCATCGATAGGACGCTTATTGATCGTGATCTGTCCTTTACCGGGTTTTAAATATACACGGGCAATGGATTTTTTCCTTCTGCCTGTTCCATGGTATGTATTTACTGCTTTCGCCATTTCTTTAATCTCCTTAACTTATGATCAATTTTCCGGCTCAAATATTATTGTAATATCCTGTCACGAGCCTTAAAACGTCAGTACTTCGGGCTTCTGCGCTGCCTGATTGTGCTCAGGACCGGCATATACATGCAGTTTCTTGTACATTTCTCTTCCAAGGGGTCCCTTCGGAAGCATTCCCTTTACTGCAAGTTCTACTACTCTCTCAGGCTTCTTATCCATCATCTCGCGAAGAGGAGTTTCTTTCATACCGCCAACATAATCGGAATGATGATAGTAAATCTTCTGATCAAGTTTCTTACCGGTTACTTTCACCTTTGCTGCATTTACGATGATCACATAATCACCGGTATCCGCATGAGGAGTAAAGATCGGCTTATTCTTTCCTCTCAAAACCTTTGCGACTTCGGAAGCAAGACGTCCGAGAGTCATATCTGTTGCATCCACCACATACCATTTTCTCTCAACGGCCTGGGGGTTTGGCATATATGTCTTCATATTGTACCTCCAAAAATATTATGGCTGAAACCAAAGCCGAATCTGGGAAGTGACCGGCTCCTTTTATACAAGGCGGCTTCGGGTCTCCGGGGCATGGCTACCCATTCGTCGCACTTTGCCATTATAATACACCTGCCCAAAGGCTGTCAAGCCCGATTTTACGCTCTTTTTTGAAGTTTTTTCGCATCAGATCTCTGTTTACTTACCGGAACTCATCAGCGCCTTCACAGGATTGATCTGTTTTGCCATGTTGTAGATGGTGTCCCGCTCGCCATCGACATAATCACACAGTTTTTTGATCTCTTCCTCGTCAAAACCGTCATTCTTCAATACTTTGCATTCCGGTAAAGACAGCTCTGCAGAGCGGGTGTCGTCCTGAAAGAAAACATAGACGGCTTTTTTATCTTTGTCCCTTGTCATAGCAGAGACACTCATGGTGATATCTTTATTCATATCATACTCCGATCAAATCATCATACTCTCATGATTATACCCCATTTGGATCGCATTTACATCAACAAACTGATCTTGAAAACGGATTTTTGAGTTTTCCATCTGTACATATAAAGATTTACCCCATTTTTGCCGAAGTACATTAGAGAATGATTTTTAATCGACCGAATATAGTCCGATATGAAAATACGAAGCCAATAAACTGCTGATCAATTCCGAGGGGACTCATATGGAGCAGAACGCGCTGACTTTCCGAATCGACAAATTGTATGAAAACTTTGCCGCATCCGCAAACGAGAAGGGGCGCTATTTCTTCATGCTCGACATCCATCGGGATATCGCCCGCTGGTCACCTGCGTCCGTAACGGACTTCGGACTTCCCGGAGAATATACGGACCGTAATTCCCAAACCATCAGAGAATATGTGGCAAAAGAGGACGCCGACGCTTTTCTCGAAGATGTACAACGGGCCAAACGCGGCATTTTGGAGCGTAAGGAAACCGAATGGCGGATGAAGGTCGGCAAGGATAAGTATATTCCATGTGCCGTTAAGATTTTCACGGTCAAGGACTATACCGGCATTCCTTCCTACCTTGGCGTTGCCATCACGTCCCTTGTCATCGATTCCCAGACCGATCCCACCACCAATCTGCCGGGACAGGTACGCTTCCTCGAGCACCTGCGCGGTCTGTTTACCAAAAGACGCCGGGCTGTGGTCATGCTGGTGGGGACGATGAACTTTTCCGATATCAACAACATCTACGGCTATTCCTTCGGAAACCGCGTCATTGCCGCGCTTTCCGACCGGCTCAAGGAACAGACTGCCGGAAACGGTGAACTCTTCCGCGGAGAAGGCACCATGATCCTCTTCTGCTCTGAAAACATGTCTGTCGAGGAAATGACACGCATGTATCAGGATCTGCGCAGTTTCGCTCTGCAAATGCTGGCAGTGGACGGAAACCGCATTCCGCTGAAACTGAGCGCCGGCATCGTAGTGGCAGATGATCCCACTGTGGACGTCCATGCGATCCTGGCCAGCGTCAAATTCGCTGAGAACCGCTCCGAAACGTCTGAAGACGGTGCTCCTGTTGTACTCCGCAATGATTACTTAAGTAAAAACGATAACACCCTGAAAATGGTAGCGGCCCTGCGAAAAGACGTAGAGCTGAACTGCCGCAATATGGCGCTAAACTATCAGCCGATCCTGGATGCCAGAACGGACAAGGTACTGGGCGGCGTGGCTTATCTGCGCTGGCAGCGCGAGGACGGCAATATCTCACCTGCACAGTTTTTACCCTGGCTGGAAAATGATGACTCCTTTGTGGAACTCTCCAACTGGATCGTGCGCCGCGCCCTGGCAGAAGGAAAGCATATGCTCACGCGCAACCCCAATCTGGTACTGACGATCAATCTTTCCCACAGGCAGCTTGGGCAGCCGGAGTTCCATCAGTATCTTTTGAATATCATCAAAAAAAGAGAATTCCCCGGCCGTAATCTCTGTCTGGAACTGACAGACCGATGCCGGTTCTTAAACCTAGACTTTCTCAGACATGAAATCGTATTCTTTAAATCCTGCGGCATTTTAGTCGCACTTGATGGATCCTGCCTGTTAGATCTTCATCTGGTGCGTGAACTTCCCGTTGATCTGATCAAGATTGGAAGAGATTTCACCTCCAATATAAAAAAGAACGCCAAAGACGGCGCTCTTCTTCGTGGCCTGTGTTCCTTTGCAAAGGAGTCAAATATTATGGTCTGCGCCGAAGGCATCGAGGATAAGGAAATGCTTGATATGATCAAGGAATACGATATCTCGGCCTATCAGGGATATGTTGCAAGCGGTGCAGTTTCCATGGAAGAGTTCATCAACCTTCCGCTCCTTCGAAAGTAAGCTTTTCGAAAGTAATCTTTTCTATTCTGTTTTCGCGACAATATTCTTTGCCCAGATCCCGCTGATGACCATCGCTGCGCCGATAACGCATTTGATCAGTTCCAATGACTGCACGATCCAAAGCATGGCCACCACTGAAACCGAGGTAAATCTGCTCAGGATATAGGCAGCCGGCACAGAGATCACCCACACAAAACAGGAATCAAATAAAACCGTGATCAGCGTATTCCCACCGGAACGAAGCGTAAAGTACGCAGTGTGGGTATATGCATAAAAAGCCATCAACACTCCATATACAAAGATCAGTTTCGTTGCCATCTGCCGCACATGGTCCGTGGTATTGTAAAGCTTCGGAAATACCGGTGCGACGCAGATCAGCAGGATCCCGCATACCAAACCGAGCATAACCGAAAAAGCCCGCATTTTTCTCGAATGGTCTTTCGCTTTCTCAATATCTCCGCTTCCGAGGATCTGTCCCGTAATGATCCCCACTGCATCTCCCATTGCCACAAAAGCAACCGCCAGCACATTCCAGATAGTTGAGGTGATATTCACCGCTGCTACCGCGTCCAGACTCCGATAAGAATAGCATTGCTTCATCACGGTCTGCCCCAGTGCCCACAGCACCTCGTTCATCATCAGCGGCAAGGATCTGAGCACAAAACGAAACGCCAGGGATACCGGCAGTTCAAACTTCGTAAAGGCGCCCACGATAAACGGATGCTTATCGCTATGCGTCCCTGTATAGACAGCCAGCACAAAAAATTCCACAAAGCGGGAGATCACCGTGGCTACGGCCGCACCCTTTGCTCCCATGGCCGGCATGCCTAAAAGGCCATAGATCAGGATCGCATTTCCCACCAGATTGGTCAGGATCGCGATGGTTGATGCCATCATGGGTACTTTGGTCTGTCCCGTGTCACGAAGCGTTCCGCTATAGGCATTGGCAAGCCCGATCGGCGCAAGGCCGAACAGCATGATCTGCATATATTCTTTTCCGACCTTCAGCGTTGCAGCGATATCCTCCGGGCTCCCTTCACCTTTTAAGAACTGACTGATCAGCACCCCGGAAAACAGGGATAAAAATACAACGCTGCACAGCGCCAGAAACGTATTGATCACCATCTTGCACTGAAAGGTCTGCCGCACACCTTCTGTGTTTCTGCTGCCATGATACTGCGCGGTAAAAATGCCCACGCCACTGGTTGCGCCGAAGATCAGAAGGTAATACACAAACACGATCTGATTGGCGATGGCCACACCGGAGATCTCATTGGTCCCAAGCCGTCCGATCATCAGGTTGTCCAAAAGGTTTACAAAGTTCGATAAACCGTTCTGTACCATGATGGGCACGGCTATGGTCAATACCATTTTATAAAAGGCTTTATCGCCGATCAGTTTCTTTTTCATTTCTTGTCCGTGTAAAAATGGTCAAAAATACCCCTGCAGCCAAAAGCAGCAGGGGTATTATCACATACCAGTGACTTATGAAGACCGATCAGGCTTTTCTGCTCTCATCGAAAGCTTTCTTTGCCGCTTCGATCCCGGCTTTCAGACCCTCCAATCCGGCCTTAGCCACCTCAGCGCTGGCCTGCGCTAAGTCTTTCGCGATAGCCTGTGCCTTATCCGCTGCCTCTTTCAGGTTTTCTTTTGTTTCATCATCGATAAATGATTTCTTTGCTCTGCTTTCATTGATCGCTGCCTGTGCCGCTGCCAGTCTTGCAATCGGTACACGGAACGGTGAGCAGGATACATAGGTCAGACCAACTCTATGGCAGAATTCCACAGAAGAAGGATCGCCGCCGTGCTCGCCGCAGATACCGAGTTTGATATCCGGACGGGTCTTGCGTCCCTTTGCAGCTGCCATTGCTACGAGCTGTCCGACGCCATTCTGGTCAAGGCGCGCAAACGGATCAGACTCATAGATCTTCTTCTTATAATACTCATCTAAGAACTTGCCGGCATCATCACGGGAGAAGCCGAAAGTCATCTGTGTCAGGTCATTGGTACCGAAGGAGAAGAACTCTGCTTCCTCAGCGATCTCATCAGCTAAAAGTGCTGCTCTCGGGATCTCGATCATGGTACCGATATGATATGCGATATCGGAATTCTTTTCCTTCTTAACAAGTTCTGCGGTTTCTACCACCACATCCTTGACATATTTCAGCTCTTTCTTTTCGCCTACCAGCGGGATCATGATCTCGGGAACGATATCATAACCTTTCTCAGCTTTTACTTCGATCGCTGCTTCCATAACCGCTCTGGTCTGCATTCTTGCGATCTCAGGATAGGTTACCGCAAGACGGCAGCCTCTGTGGCCCATCATGGGGTTAAACTCATGCAGGGAATCACAGATCTCCTGAACCTGCTCAGCAGTCATCATCATCTGCACTGCCAGATCGTCGATATCAGCCGGATCGCTGGGTACGAACTCATGAAGCGGCGGATCTAAGAAACGGATGGTCACCGGTCTGCCTTCCATGGTTTCATACAGCGCCTTGAAGTCACCCTTCTGGAACGGTGTCAGGGCATTGAGCGCTTTTTCTCTCTGCTCAACTGTCTGGGACAGGATCATCTGACGGATCTTCGGGATCCTGTCAGGATTGAAGAACATATGCTCTGTACGGCAAAGGCCGATACCTTCTGCACCGAAACGAACTGCATTGGCTGCATCAGCAGGCGTATCCGCATTGGTACGCACCTGAAGCTTGCGGAACTTATCTGCCCACTCCATGATCCGTCCGAAGTTACCGGAAACAGTTGCCTCTACAGTCTTGATATCGCCATAATAGATCTTGCCGGTGGAGCCGTCCAGGGAAATGTAATCGCCCTGATGAATGGTCTTTCCGCCAAGTTCAAATACCTTATCTTCTTCGCTGATGGAGATGTCGCCGCAGCCGGATACACAGCAGGTACCCATTCCTCTTGCAACAACTGCCGCATGAGAAGTCATACCGCCGCGAACTGTCAGGACACCTTCCGAAGCATGCATGCCTTCGATATCCTCAGGGGATGTCTCAAGGCGGACAAGGATGGTTCTCTCGCCGCGGTTAACATGCGCATTTTTCGCATCTTCTGCCGTGAAGTAAACCTTACCTGCTGCTGCGCCCGGAGATGCGGGAAGTGCCTGTCCGATGCACTCGCCGTTCTTCAGAGCTTCCGGATCGAAAGTCGGATGAAGCAGCTGGTCAAGGGATTTTGCCTCGATCCGAAGAACTGCCTCTTCCTCTGTGATCTTGCCTTCATCTACCAGGTCGCAGGCAATCTGCAGAGCTGCCTGTGCGGTTCTCTTGCCGTTTCTGGTCTGCAGGAAGTACAGTTTACCTTCCTCGATGGTGAACTCCATATCCTGCATATCACGATAATGCTCTTCAAGCGTGTTTGCGATCTCCATAAATTTCGCAAAGCACTCAGGCAGATCTTCTTCGAGTTTCGTGATGGGCTGCGGTGTACGGATACCTGCTACCACATCCTCGCCCTGTGCATTGATCAGGTACTCACCGAAGATTCCCTTCTCACCGGTGGCCGGGTTACGGGTAAATGCAACGCCGGTACCGGAAGTGTTGCCCATATTTCCGAATACCATGGACTGCACGTTCACTGCGGTGCCCCAGTCACCCGGGATATCATTCATACGGCGATATACGATAGCGCGCTCATTATCCCAGGAACGGAATACAGCCTTGACTGCTTCCATCAGCTGAACCTTGGGATCCTGCGGGAAATCCTCGCCCATTTTGTCTTTGTAGATGGTCTTGAACTTTGCGATCACTTCTTTTAAGTCATCAGCAGTCAGTTCCATGTCATATTTCACGCCTTTTGCTTCCTTGATCTCGTCCAGCACGCGTTCGAACAGAGACTTGGGCACTTCCATAACCACGTCCGAGAACATCTGAATGAAACGGCGATAGGAATCATATGCAAATCTGGGATTATCCGTTTTCTTTGCAAAGCCTTCCACAGATACATCATTCAGACCCAGGTTCAGGATGGTGTCCATCATACCGGGCATGGATGCTCTTGCTCCGGACCGAACGGAAACCAGAAGCGGGCTCTCGGTATCACCGAATTTCTTGCCCTGTTTTTCCTCGAGAACTTTCAGTTCCGCAAAAATCTGCTCCTGAATCTCATCGGAGATCTTCTTGCCCTGCTTGTAATAATCCGTGCAGGCCTCAGTGGTAACGGTGAAACCCTGGGGAATGGGAAGACCGAGGTTGGTCATCTCCGCCAGGTTGGCACCCTTGCCACCTAGGAGTTCTCGCATGTTGGCGTTACCTTCTTCAAATCGATACACAAATTTAGACATAGCAATGTCCCCCTTAAATAAAGATTTTAAGGTGTTCCGAAAAATAAGAACCCAATACAGATATAGTATAACAGAAAGCATGCAATCACGCACGAAGTTATTTCCGACGAATTGCACAAAAATTTTTAATTTTTTTGTGAATTATTCCACGTTTTTACTTTTTCTGTACGCAGGCGCAAGGATGTGGTAAAATCAATCTATCTGTGGGCTAAAACATATACAGACGATCAGATAATCTAAAGCCCGGTATGTTAATACGCAGCCGGTATATTTATAACTTATGAAGGAGGACTATTATGAGTCAGAACCCTATTGTAACCATCACCATGGAAAACGGCGATATCATCAAGGCAGAGCTTTATCCCGAGATCGCGCCCAATTCCGTAAACAATTTCATCAGCCTGATCAAAAAAGGCTTCTATGACGGCCTGATCTTCCACCGCGTCATCGAAGGTTTCATGATCCAGGGCGGCTGTCCCGACGGGATCGGCACCGGTGGACCGGGCTATTCCATCAGAGGGGAGTTTTCACAAAACGGCTTTCAAAATGACCTGAAACATACAGAGGGCGTTCTGTCCATGGCAAGAAGCAATCATCCCGACTCCGCCGGCAGCCAGTTCTTTATCATGCACAAAACCTCTCCCCATCTCGATGGTCTCTATGCCGCCTTCGGAAAAGTGACCGAAGGCCTTGAAAATGTCAATAAGATCGCCGAGACACAGACAGACTATATGGACCGCCCTCTGCAGCAGCAAAGGATCGCATCCATGACGGTCGAAACCTTCGGAACCGAATATCCGGAGCCGGAGAAGGCATAAGGGGCGCGTTCATATCCCGTTTACAAATTATTTAACAATCATTAATTTACATAACATGAAATGTACACGAAACTTTTCTATACTTGGAATCACAGAAACCGAAATGTGTTGCTTTTAATATAAAAAAACTTTTTCATAAGCAGCCGGGTGAAAACCCCTTTTCACCCGGCTTCCTCCCGAAAGTTTCGAGATTTCATCATCTCCTTTCACATAAGAAAAACCGCCTTACGGCGGTTTTTCCATTTATCTGATTCTTTTATCTGCTTAAAAATCTCAAGCTTTTCCGTCAGAACCAAGTACGTTTTTGATCTTGTGAGCAACCATGTCCTTCACTGCCTGACGAGCGGGCTTTAAGTACTGGCGCGGATCGAAATGATCGGGATGCTCTGCGAAATACTTGCGGATGTTGCCTGTCATAGCAAGACGGATATCGGAGTCGATGTTGATCTTGCAGACAGCAAGCTCAGCTGCCTTACGAAGCTGCTC
>JAEEKC010000215.1 GCA_016282215.1 Lachnospiraceae bacterium | reverse complement strand
GTATGCTTATCATGCTGCCCTTTGTCATGATTTCGGGAAACTTATGATCATAGACACGATCTTTGTTTACGGACGAAAGCTTCTGGATATGGAGTTTGACCTTGTAAAGCAGCATCCGGATATCGGATATCATCTGCTTATAAAGCATCAGTCCACACAAAGATATGCAGAAGTTGCAAGAGGGCATCATCTATGGTATGACGGCAGCAAAGGATATCCCATGAGATTTAACGGCGGTAAAAGTCCCGTTAAGATCATCACAGACATCGTTACGATAGCTGACTGTATGGATGCAGCAACAGACAGCGTAGGAAGAAGCTATAACAGAGGAAAGACCTTTAAAGACTTTGAGCAGGAAGTGATCCTGGATGCAGGTACCAGATATGCACCCTGGGGACCGGAACTCTTACGAGATGAAAAAACCAAAAGAGATCTGGATTATTTATTAGATGAGGGAAGAATGAACCTCTACAGGGAAACCTACAAGCTGTTAGCCTCTTTATAGCATATGATTGCTAGAGAAATAAACTCTTAAGCGTAGAAAATTGATGACTGACTTAACGGGGGGACAATATTGCCAAAACGTTTGAAACACCTCTGAATATATGTGTGTGTGTGTGATAATTCCGGGTTTGTATCTTGCGTTGACTTGGTTATATGTGCATTTGATATCCAAATGGCTTTGCGTAAACAGTGAAACAAACCATCCTCAATCATATTCAAAAATGCCTTGAACTGCATCAGATACATTCATAACATCTTTGTATTTCAGAAGATCAACTCTATGACAGCCTCTTGCGTTAGGATCTATTGCTTTTATCTGCTCACATATTACAGTTCCCGTTTCACCCTTTTCACCACACACTAAAATATGCAGAGGGCCCGGCGGAAATGCGGGTATCATAGGACATACATGAAATATCCCTGTTGCCCTTATGAAGGCATTTTTACTGACTATAACAAATAACTGCTTCTTGAAACCTGTAATCTTAATAATATCTCCTTGAAATAGCTCGTTCATAGAATTTCTCTCCCTGCCGGCTCACCCCAATCAAAATCACAAACCGTTATTTCACCGTTATATTCGGCAAGTCTTTCTTCAAAAGTTTTATGAACAAACTGCTTTCTAAGTACTATGCTTTCATCTATTACTTCTATTTCCAGAACATCAGAAACTTTTAATTGCATTTGTTCTAATATATCCTTAGGAATTCGTATTCCCTGACTATTGCCCCAAGCTCTTATTGCTACCTGCTCCATACAATCACTCCTTTAACTTATTACCTATATCCTGACCGCGATGCTTCATTTTTGAATCTACACCAGAAATGTATATACATTATACAGTATAATCGCGTGATGTGCAACCGATGATGGATAATAAGTCAGTTTGATTTTTACGCCATTCTGTTGTAAAATGTGTCTGTGCATTCTGTGTGATAGGCAGTGTAAAGCTCGATATGAAAAACTGAGTTGATAAACTGCTGATAAATACATGAGGGGACCACAGATGGATTATAAATCGGTAAGGATTAGGCTTGATAAGAAACAAGCGTGCATGGCAGTGAATGTATGTCCTGTCATGCGCGCTTTTTCTGTTTGAAAGTAAAGGTAGTGTAAAGTCCGATATGAAAATACCGAGGGATAAACTTCTGATCAATATAAGGAAGTGTATGGAGGATGAAAATGTCTGACTGGGTGATCGTAGTAGATGATGATATGGCGAATCTGAAGATGGCAGGTTCCTTTCTCAGTGAAGCGGGATTTCGGGTGACAGCGCTCAAATCAGGGAAAGCGCTTTTGAGTTATGTGGAAAAGAACGGGTATCCGGATCTGGTATTGTTAGATATCAATATGCCGGAAATGGATGGCTTCGAAACGCTGCAGCGTTTTCGGCAGCAAAATCCGAAGGAAGAGGTCCCGGTTCTGTTTTTGACAGCAGATGAGAATGAGGAGCTGGAGTCAAAGGGGCTGTCCCTCGGCGCAATGGATTTCATCAAGAAACCGTTTATTGCCGATGTACTCATCATACGTGTCAGGCATATCATTGACCTGAATCATCTGCAGAAAGACTTAGAGCAGGAAGTGAAAAAGAAAACGGAGGAAAACGAGCGGCTGTTTATTCATGTCGTGCAGTCGCTGGCAGATGCCATTGATGCCAAGGATACCTATACAAACGGTCATTCCGGCCGTGTGGCGCAGTATTCCAAAGAAATAGCCAGGCGGTATGGATACAGAGGCAAAAAACTGGATGATATCTACATGATGGGGCTGCTGCATGATGTAGGCAAGATCGGCGTTCCGGACGCGGTGATCAATAAGCCTGCGAAACTGAATGATGAGGAATTTGAACAGATCAAGAATCATCCGGTGATGGGGGCGCGGATCCTGAAGAATATTAAAGAAATGCCGGCGCTGATCACAGGCGCAAGGTGGCATCATGAACGTTATGGCGGCGGCGGATATCCCGATGGCATTGAGGGAAAGGAAATACCCGAGGAGGCAAGGATCATTGCTGTTGCTGATTCCTATGATGCCATGTCAAGCAGGAGAAGCTACCGTGATGTTCTGCCGCAGGAGACGGTGCGGGAAGAGATCGTAAAAGGGCGCGGGAGTCAGTTTGATCCTGTATTTGCCGATATCATGCTTGCCATGATCGATGAAGATACGGATTATCAGATGAGGGAGGTATAGACCGTGAAGCATTCTTTTCATCTCATTATGATCATGGCTTTGACTGTCTTTTCCGGCGCAGTTTTTCTGGTTAACAGGATGCTGGGACTGGATGTCTGGATCCTTCCGGTTTTTCTGGCAGAACTGGTTTTCTGCTGGTATCTGTTTATTTCCAAACGCGGTTCGGAAAAGTTTGCATTGTTTAACTTTTGCTTTTTTTTCATGGTGGAAGTGTTTTATTTTACCGTGCATATTGAAACGATCTATGAAAGCACGGCGATCGTTGTGATCATGCTCTTTTTGTTTGCGGCATCAGGAGAGGCATTTTTGCTGCCGACAGGCTCGGTCGTGGGAATGGCGGGCATGTTCATGCATCAGTATCTGGCCGGCGGATTTGACATGGGAAGCCTTGAGGCCTCAGAGATCTTCCGGATCGGATGGCAATTCGCGTTAGTTCCGCTTTCTGCTGTGATCGCAAAAAAGATCATGTCTTCCTGGAACGATGCGCAGCAAAAATTGCAAAAGGAAATTCTGGATGTCAGGGAAGAGAACGGCAAGGTCAACAATTTTCTGGCAAATGTTTCCCATGAGATCCGTACGCCGGTGAATGCGGTGATCGGACTGACTTCCGTGCTGGAAAAAGAAAAGTTTCCTCCTGCGGTGCGAAACGATCTGAAGGCTATTTCCGAAGCAGGACACCGCGTGGCAGAGCAGATTGGCGATATTCTGGATTTTACCGAGATTGATATGGAGAAGCTGTCAGTAAATAAATCCAGTTATATGATCAATTCCGTGATCAACGATCTGCTGACACAGATTTCCTTTATGGAAAAGAACGGTCTTGAACTGGTGGTGGATCTTGATCCGGATATTCCTTCCGTGTTGGCGGGGGATGAGAGCAAGATCAAAAAGATCCTTTGGCATCTGATCAGTAATGGATTCAAATTTACAGCTGAAGGCGGCGTCTACGTCCATATCCATTCCGTAAAAAAACCTTATGGCGTCAATCTGGTGATAAGAGTTGAGGATACCGGTATCGGAATGGATGAAGCCCAGATCCGGCATATCTACGATAAGTTCTATCAGTCAGATTCCGGAAGATCAAGAATGGCCGGGGGGCTTGGGCTCGGGATTCCCATTGTCAGCGGTTTTGTAAAGGCAATGGGCGGAATGCTTTCCTTCGAGAGTGAGAAGGGGAAGGGAACGATCGTGCAGGTCAGCATTCCCCAGGAGATCGTGAATGAAACGCCCTGCATTTCCGTCCGCGACAAGGAAAAATGTGTTGTGGCAGGATTCCTTGGGTTCATCACTACGAATCATCCCAGGATCAAAGCATATTATATGAATATGATCAACCATCTGATCGAGAAAAGCGGTCTTCCTTTTTTGCGGGTGCAATCTATTGAGGAATTGAAAAAACTCCTGCAATCGGAAAACGTGACCCATCTGTTTGTGGGGACGGGTGAGTATATCGAAAACAGGGATTTTATCGATTCGCTCTCTCAGAATATCCATGTGGCCATCGTTGCGGACAGGGGACTTTTAGGGCAGGTGAAACAGGGGATCATAGTGCTGGGCAAGCCCTTTTACGGAAGCCAGATCGTAAATGTTTTGAATCAGGCGGACAAAACCGGCTTCAACGTACAGGAGCGTATGCTCTGTCCGGGCGTGCGCGCGCTGGTGGTTGATGACGAACCGATGAATCTCATGGTGGCCCAGGGAATATTTGAAACCTACGGTATGATAGTGACGACTGCGGGAAGCGGACCGGAAGCGATCAGGATCTGCGAGCAGCGTAGTTTTGATATCATTTTCATGGATCATATGATGCCGGAGATGGACGGCGTCGAGGCGATGAAGCGCTTAAGGCTCAAGGCAGGTGAGAAAAAACAGGAGCTTTGCATTGTGGCTTTGACGGCAAATGCCATAAGCTCTGCAAAGGAAATGTTCCTGTCGGAGGGCTTTGACGGATTTATTCCCAAGCCCATCGAGATCATGGATTTAGAAAGAGTGCTGAAACATGTGCTTCCGAAATCAGCGATTGTCTATGAGAGCATAGAAGAATCCTATGCACAGGAACAGGTTATCCCTGCAGAAAGTCCTGCGGAAACAAGTTCACAGGCGGGCACAGAGGAAAAGAAAGGAGAGGCCGATTTTTCCGGATTGGAACGCCACGGGATAGATGTGGCACAGGGGTTGAAATATTGCCGCGGGGACGGTGATCTCTACCGACAGATCCTGGACGAATATGCCGGCATGCCGAAAGAAAAGACGGAGCGGTTGCAGAAGTGTTATGACACGGAAGATTGGAAAGATTATGCGATCCATGTGCATGCGATCAAAAGCACATCCAAGATGATAGGGGCCGGTGAGATTTCTGAGCTGGCAAGGACACTGGAGCTGGCAGCAAAGGCGGGGGATTTGGAGACCGTCAGAAATGAACATGATTCGTTTTTGAAACAATACGAAACCCTGCTGCATGCGATTCGCGATGATGTAAGGGGAGATGTAACGCAGGACGATGAGGTGCTGGAGTTTTCACCTGCAGAAGAATCTGACGAAGATGAGGCACTGGAATTTTCGCCCGCAGACGAGACAGGGGTGGCAGACGAAGATGAAGCACTGGAGTTTGCACCGGCAGATTTGAAGGAGGATAAGAAGTGAAAAAGCGGATACAAAACTTTATTCATAGAATGTCCCTGCCGGATGGTGATTTTTCGGAACAGAAATTCAAGTATTTCACACTGATCGGCGTGTTAGCATTGGTCTTTGTGACCATTGGAAACATTCTGATCCGGGAACACTGGATCGAGATCGTGGTCCTGATCCTGACTGAGGTTTCAGCACCGGCGGTCATGCTCATTTCCCTGCGAAAAGGGAAGATACAGACCGGAGGTGTTCTGATCGCACTCTGTATGATCTTTCTCATACTGCCTGTGGCTTATTTCTTTGGCGGCGGACTGACGGGATGCGTAGTCTCCTGGTATGTGTTTTCTTATCTCTTTATCGGTCTGATCCTGGAAAGAAAGCAGCGTACTTTTATGCTGATCCTGCTGACATTGAGTGTGGTGATCTCTTATGTCCTTGCGTATTTCTGGCCGCAACTGGTTCATGAACATGACAGGTTCACCTGGTATATGGATTCGCTTCTTTCTGTTCTTGTGGTCAGTTATACAGTTTACCTGATGATCATTTTTCAGAACCGGCTGTTTATCCGGGAAAACCAGCGTGCTCAGCAGCAGGCCGTTGAGATCGAGGCTTTAAACCGGGCGCAGAACCGTTTCTTTTCGAGTATGAGCCACGAGATCCGTACACCCATCAACACGATCATCGGATTGAATGAGATGATCCTGCGTGAGGAGGTATCGGATGAGGTGGCAGAAGATGCCAGGAATATCCAATCGGCATCCAGAATGCTGTTGTCGCTGATCAATGATATACTGGATATGTCCAAAATGGAATCCGGGAAAATGGAGATCGTCCGCGTTCCTTATGACACCGGAAAGATGCTCTCTGAACTGGTGAATATGATTTGGGGCAGGGCAAATGAAAAAGGACTGAAATTTGTGATCGATGTAGATCCGTATCTGCCGGCGCAGCTTTTTTCCGATGAGGTCCGTATCAAGCAGATTTTGATCAATCTTTTGAATAATGCAGTCAAGTACACCGAAAAGGGTGAGGTGTCGCTGTCGATCCATTGCAGCAGGACTGCAAAGGGGAAAGTGATGGTCACCTATCAGGTGGAAGACACGGGAATGGGCATCCGTTCCGAAAGCATTCCCTATCTGTTTGATGCGTTTAAACGTGTGGATGAAGAGAAAAACCGATATATTGAAGGGACCGGACTGGGGCTTTCCATCGTCAAACAGCTGGTGGAACTTCTTGGCGGGGAAATCTCTGTCAGCAGCGTTTATACAAAGGGTTCCACCTTTACGGTTTCCATCGAGCAGGAAACGGTGGATGATGCGGTGATCGGACAGTTTACACCGGAGAGATACCATGGGCGCAGGGAGAAAAACAGCTATCAGCAAAAGTTTGAAGCACCGGAGGCAAGGGTGCTGATCGTGGATGATAACAAGGCAAATCTTCTGGTGGCATCGAAGCTTCTGAGAGATACGAAGGTGCAGATCGATACGGCGGAAAGCGGTCAGCAGTGTCTGATGCTGACCGGGCAGAATCATTATGATGCGATCTTTATGGATCATATGATGCCGCAAATGGATGGGGTGGAGTGTTTCCGCAAGCTCCGTGAGCAGCCCGGAGGATTGTGCAGGGAAACGCCGGTTATTATCCTGACCGCAAATGCGGACAGCGAAAACCGGGCGCTGTATAAGAAGGAAGGCTTTGATGCTTATCTGTTAAAACCGGTGGACGGTTTTGCGCTGGAGGAAACCCTGCAATCCCTGCTGCCGAAGGAACTGATGACAGGAAATGACTCTGCGGATACCGTTTACGGATCGGATGCAGTTGTGCGGCAGATCCGGCGAAAAGCGACGATCATGATCACAACAGACAGCGTATCCGACCTTCCTGAGGAACTGATCCGCAGCATGAATATAAGAGTGCTTCCATATAGGGTGATCACCGAAGACGGCATTTTTGCAGACGGCACGGAAGTGAAGGGGGATGCGATACTCAGATATCTGTCTGATAACAAGGCTACTGCAAAGAGTGAATCACCGGAACGGTCAGAGTACGAGGAGTTCTTTGCAAAAGAATTGTCTGATGCACAGTATATCCTGCATATTGCCATGGCAAAAAAAGCGAGCAGGGGCTTTGCCAATGCAAGCGAAGCTGCTTTGTCCTTCTATAATGTCAGGGTAGTGGATTCGGGACATCTGTCCAGCGGCATGGGGCTTATGGTCTTAGATGCAGCGAAAGAGGCGGAAAACAGCAACGCGGATTTTAAAGAGCTGAGCAGAACGCTGTCGGATACGAAAGATCTCATCAGCACCAGTTTCATTGTGGACGACACGGAATATTTAAGCAGGAGCGGCCGCCTGCCCATGTGGCTTCACAAGGTGTGCAGTGCGCTGATGATCCATCCTGTGATCGAGATGAAGGACAGCGAGATGACGGTAGGAGGCATCATTTTCGGAGACAGAGAAAAGGCAAGAAGAAAGTATATCCGCAGAGTACTGCACGCTGTCAGCGGGATAGACACGGACACTTTGTTTATCACTTATGCGGGTATATCATCGGATGAACTGAGCCGGATACAAAAGGAAGCAGAAGATATCGTAACATTTGATCATGTGTACTTACAACCGGCGTCTCCGGCAATCTCAATCAATTGCGGACCCGGAAGTTTTGGATTGATCTACAAAAGGAGAAGCAGCCATGCGGGATAAAATCTTATACCTGGATCTCGGAGCAATCCCCATTTTTATCATTATATGGTATACGACGATCTTTCGGAAGATGACAAAAGGAAAAACAAACGCATTGTTTCTGTGGGTGACGGCCTTTGCGTTTTTTACGGTGGTCTGTGATCTTCTTGCCGGGGTTTTTATGAGTGAGTACCCGCTGGACCAGTTTTGCCAGACCGGACTCAAGATTACGGAATATCTGTACTTTGTCTTCCGCAACGGGACGAACATGATTTATTTTTTCTTTGTGTTTGCGGTGACCAGAACCTGGTACCGGATCAGCGCCATATGGAAAAAGATACTGTTGCTCCTCCCTTATATCGGCGTCTTATTCATGCTTGCCATCAACGAAGGAACACAGGCTGTTTTTACCGTTACCGCAGACGGCGGATACCAGCGCGGAGAGTATATTCTGTTGCTGTATGCCTGCGCGGCGTTTTATCTGATCTTCGGCATGATATGGCTGATCGTCTGCAGGCGGGCGCTGGATCTTGGCGCGCTGCTGGCATTATCGGCCATGTACCTGTTGAATGTGATCGCCGTGATCATCCAGTATTTTTATTCTGAAATGCTGATCGAATGCTATTTTACCAGTATTTCACTGCTTTTTATCGTGCTGTTTGTCCAGCGCCCGGAAAAACAGGTGGATCTGGATACGGGTTTGCCCGGATATCATGGTTTCCGGGAAGAGATCGGAAAGATCAAGGCTGCGGGACAGAATATACAGATCATCATTGCCAGGATCGTAAATGC
Source organism: Lachnospiraceae bacterium (assembly GCA_016282215.1). Taxonomy (GTDB): domain Bacteria; phylum Bacillota; class Clostridia; order Lachnospirales; family Lachnospiraceae; genus RGIG7926. The sequence continues at coordinate 2,934 of JAEEKC010000215.1, read as the reverse complement.
TTATGATATGAGCCGGTATATGGGGGAAGAGGCATTTATTGACTTTATCCATGCCATGGAGCAAAGTATTCGCAGTTTTGCAAAAAAAGACAGGCTGTCCTGCGAATTGTACTATGAACAGCCGGGGACGTTTTATATCATTACGGGAGATACAAAATACAACCCGGTACAGGCAGTCCCTGAGATTCAGGATCAGATGGAACTTTATATGGAAGGCAGAGCCGGCGCGGGCGTCAAGGCGGACACACGCATCGTGACGGTTATGTTTCCGCAGGATATCAGCGATCTGGGTGAACTTTTGAATTTCGGGCATGACTTTGTCCGCTTTGCGGATGTGGACAGAGTTTACTCGCATGCGGATGCGATCATTGCGCAAAAGGATTATCAGATCGAAACCCATTTCCATGAGATACTGGATCAGGCCATAGAAAATGGCAGTATTTCCATCTCTTATCAGCCGGTCTGGTCTGCAAAGGAAGAAACATTTCCTGCTGCAGACACGATGGCAGAACTTCAGGATGAGCAATATGGAAAAGTGGATATGACAATGCTGATGGATATCTCGCAGAAGAAAGGACTTTCCATCCGGCTTGGCACCTATCTGATCGAACGCGTATTTATGGATATTCATGAGAAAAAACTGACCGAATATGAGTATGTTCTCATCCCGCTTTCCACCCAGCAATGTCTGCAACTGGATTTTACGGACCGGATCTGGAAACTGAAGGAAAAATACGATATCCATCCGGAACAGGTATGTTTTTCCTTCCGGGAATCGGCTTACGAAAATACCAGCGAGGTTCTGCATGAAAACCTGGACAGACTCAGCGCGCAGGGCTACCGGTTGATGCTTGATGGTTTTGGAAAAGGATATTCCGATATGGAAAGGATCATGGAGTTTCCGATCCGTGCCGTCCGTTTGAACAAAAACTGGGTTTTGTCTTCCATAAGGCAGGAGCGATGCACGCTGATCAAAGGAATCATCGACGCGCTTTCGCAGATTCCCCTTACGGTGATCGCACAGGGGGCGGATGATGAGGATACCCTGCAGAAACTTACCGATATGGGTTGCGAACTGATCCAGGGCAGGGCGGTGGAAAGCATGCAGGTTGGCCTGGACAAAGCATGACATTTATGAGATCGTTGAAGGAAATGATGGTATCCCGTTTGTTACAAAGCGGGGCAGGGCAGTGTTCGCGGCAAGGGGAGAAAAGTGCAAATGCTTGAAGTTCTCAGTACTATAAATGATGTGTTTGAAATTGCTTTCCATGTGTTCCTTTTTATACTGTTTTATCAATCATTGAAGAAGTGTTTTCTGAAAGAAGGGGAAAGCAAAGGAAAACTGTTTTTCCTGTCGCTGGTCACAAATCCGCTTTTGGTGTTTGCTATCATGGTTATCGCGACGGGGGGGATGATGTTCGCCGTTATTGCCCTTCAGAAAGGGATCAGTCTGAAAGATTTTTCAGTCGTCGGGTATTTCAATGCAGTGGTCAATGACGCCGACCTGAGTTCCGCGTTGGTCCTGATCGCCATTATAATATTTATCCTTGTGATCATCTCGATTTCTTATCTCGTAGGAAAAAGACTGAAGGCATATAATAAATCGCTGGTTACTTTCGTTTATCTGATGTTTTCGGTGATCGTTATCGTATATGATGACCGCAGTTCTATGATATCTGCAGATACCGGTGGGCTGATTAGCTTTCTGAGTAATATTTCCAATATTGTATATTTCTCAGGTTTATTACTTCTGTATTTTTTTATCATGCATGCGTTGGCTAGGTTATCGGATAAAACACGCAGTATCAATTGGAAACTCTTTCTGATCCCGCCCATTGCCTTTTCGCTTATTTATGGTGTTTTTGACTTTTATACATATGCGTACTGCAGTGAAGATGCCAATGTTGTCGTCCAGATCCTTTCCTTTGTGATCCTGATCCTGTTTATCTGGGCATTTTATGTGATCATCAAAAATATAAAAGCGACGAACGATGCGCAGGAATCCAAAGAAGAAGTAAAAACTCTCTCTGTCGAGGTGATGGAAGCGCTGGCACATACGATCGATGCAAAGGATGAATATACCAGGGGTCATTCTGTGCGCGTGGCAAAGTATTCAAGGATGCTTGCAGAAAGGCTGGGGCTTTCTTCCGAAGACAGTGAGAATGTCTATTATATGGCACTGCTGCATGATATCGGCAAGATCGGCGTTCCGAATGAGATCATTAACAATCCGTCAAAACTGACGGACGAAGAATATACTGTGATCAAAACCCATCCCGGCGTAGGCTCTGAAATCCTTGCTGAGATCAAGAGCCGTCCGGATCTTGTCGTAGGCGCAAGATGGCATCATGAGCGTTATGACGGAAAGGGATACCCGGATGGGAAAAAGGGTGAAGACATACCTTTCTTTGCCAGGATCATAGCCGTTGCCGACAGTTATGATGCAATGACAAGCAATCGCAGCTATAGAAAATACCTGCCCCAGGATAAAGTTCGGTCAGAAATCGAGAACAATGCCGGCACGCAGTTTGATCCAAAAGTGGCAAAAACGATGCTGGAACTCATGGATGAGGACAAAGATTATACAATGCATGAATAAGCATTGCAGGATAATCTGGCAAGAAAACTCCATTCGACGAAGTCGGTTGCGGGATGAATTGACGCAAACTTTTTTTCTTGACGCACCGTAAGAAAAAGTGTATAGTATGCCTTGTCAAAAAAATATTGTGTATTGGTATCGTTCTTCGGGGATGGGTGTAATTCCCTACCGGCGGTGGATCGGCAAAAGACCATGAGGCCAGGCAGTTATGGAGCCGGATGGTTTGAATAAAGCAGATCCTGACAGTCCGCGAGACCGGGTGCCTGGCATCACGGTTCGATCCGGTGAAATTCTGTAACCGACAGTTACAGTCTGGATGGGAGAAGAGGATGAGC
>JAEEKC010000034.1 GCA_016282215.1 Lachnospiraceae bacterium | reverse complement strand
GTCGTTTTCATCAAAAGCAGCGCAGGTATAGATCTCGTTTTCTACATTCAGTTCCTTCTTTGAGACATATTCCCCGTTTTTCAAAAGATGCAGCCCGCCGTCTGAAGTTACCGTCACAACGAAACCGCGTGAATCAGCTGACAGCGTCTGTGCATATCCAATCTGCGGCATCTCATCCACGATGGTCAGTCCGCCGGAAAGCTTGAGTACTTCGAGTCCCGATGTCGTTCCCACATAATACAGGCCATCTGCAGCTTTGGTAATACAGCGCACGGAATTCGACGGCAGGCCGTCTTCTTCCTTCAGCACGTTTGCGATCCGCTCGTTGATACAGATGGAAAGACCGGAATCATTGGTACCGATCCACAGCCTTCCTTCATCATCATTGTACAGGCAGTTCACATTGCGGATCGACTCATACTCATCCATCCATTGAAACTCAGAACCGTTATACCGGTATAGTCCGGCATAGGTTCCGATATAAAGTATACCGTCTTTTGACTGTGTAATATCATTTGCCTCGCCGCAGGGAAGCCCGTTATCACGGCTGTATACCGTCAGCACATTGCTGTCAAGATCGATCGGGGAAGCAAGCGCTTTGCTTCCATTACCAAAGAAACACAGGCCTGCACCAACTGTTGCGAAGAATAACAGACGAAGAACTTTTTCTCTTTTCTTTGCCTTCCGGGAAACTTTTACGCTGACAGGTTCACCCTTTTCTGCGATCCGGGGTATTTTTTCTTCGCCGTCTTCTGCATTTCCCGTCTCACGGCTTTCTTCTTTGTCTGTCGACTCCGTCTCTTCTTTCGCTGTTATCTCATCCTTCGCATTATCTGCTGTCAGATTTTCCGCCCGGACCTGATCGTTTATATCTTCTAAAACATCGGTTTCATCGAATTCATTCCGATTTACTTTTTCATCACGCAGACGTCTGACAACACGGATCACCCAGAACAAAAACATCATGGTAATGACCTTGTCCAAAAAATCCACATAGAATTCGCCCACCAACGATGAAAGGAGTTTCGGGATCCCGATCTCTCTCAGATAATCAAAGACTCCATCGCCCCATATATTGCCGCATCTTCCTTCATAAAAGATAAGGTTCAGGGGTGTGGATACAACAACGGATACCATGGTCACCACGACACTGCAGGTCAGCGCACCGAACAGGTCCCTCATCCAGCCTTTGCGCGCAAGAAGACCTGTGACAATGCCGATGGCAATACTGGTGATCGCATAGATATAAGATACGGGATTTGTAAAGATGCCACTGATCACATTGGCAGACGCACCGACCACGGCTCCGCAGAACGGACCGAAGGTATAAGCCGCAAGAACCGTGCCGAAACTGTCAAGCCAGACAGGAAGCTCCAAAAGCTCTTCCAGAAATCTCCCGCCTACATTGATCAGCAGACATATGATCACAACCAAACTGACGTTGCCGGTTTTTTTATCTCTCATATTGATTCACCTGATTTATTATCAATGCTTCGGCACCGTATATTTATACAGCGCTTTGCACAATAAATAATGCATTAATCGTTTTCGTTCACAATGATACTATACACTTCTTTGGCACTAAAATCTACGAAAAAATCAACAATATTTGCAAAAAAACCGCAACCGGTCTATTCACCGATAGCGGTTTTCAGGATATCCAGGCTTTGAAAATGATGCCCGATACATCTTTTCGCATAATGCTCACATTCTAATTCCAGCTCGGCGATCACATCGCTGCTGACCGTAAAGGAATACAGGCTCTTCAGCGGGCTTTCCATACAATGCGTGATCACATGTCTTGCCGTATCAGAAAGCTTTCTTTCCGTTGTGATCCCCGGGAAGATCCCCTCAAACACCAGAAGTTTCATCTCAAACACACAGCGGATCAGACGATTCGGGATCTCTTCCCGCAAAAGGGCTTTCAGCGAAACATACAAAAGATTCAGTTCATCGGCTGCGCTTAAGTTTTCCCGGCAGAAATAATCGATCATATCCGCGAAATACATCCCGTACATGGCGCTTTCAAAGTCATCGCGCAGCTGTTCGAAATAATGATCGATCTGGGTATCTCCCAGGTTATATGCGTTTTTTCCCTCAAAAAGCTTAAACCGTCCCATGCACAGCGGGTTGGTCGCTGCCATAAAACGGCTTGTGGGTTTTCTCGCGCCTCGGGCAAATACGGTTACCTTCCCGCGCTCCGCCGTCAGCAATACGATCCTTTTATCATTATCCGAAACAGGGGTGGCTTTTAAAACCATCCCTGTCATCTCAATATAATCGCTCATATGATCGCTTTTTATGATTCAATGGTTTTCTGGTCATAACCGAAGTTTTTCACCAGATAATCGCTTTCGCGCCAGTTCTTCTTGACCTTGACCCAGAGCTTTAAATTCACCTGTTTCTGGCACAGCTCTTCGATCCCGTAGCGGGCATGGGAGCCGATCTTCTTGAGCATGGCGCCGCCTTTTCCGATGATAATCCCCTTGTGGGAATCCCGCTCGCAGATGATGGTCGCATCGATATCCACCAGCTTTTTCCCCCATTCCATCCGGTCGATCACAACAGCAATGCCGTGGGGGATCTCATCGGACAGCGCATAGAGTGCCTGTTCCCGGATCAGTTCCGCCGTGATCTGGCGGATAGGCTGGTCGGTCACGGTATCCTCGTCAAAAAACTGCGGTCCGGGCTTTAAGTAGGAAAACAGCGTATCCATCAGATCCCCTGTATTGTCACCGCTTTTGGCACTGACCGGAATGATCTCGGCAAAGTCCATTTCTTTGCGGTACGCATCGATCACGGCCAGAACCTCTTCCCGTTTGATCATATCGGTTTTATTGATGATCAGAAAGACGGGTGTCTGCACTTTCGCAAGGCTTTCCATGATCTTTTTATCCCCCGCCCCGATCTTCGGATCCGGCTCTACCAGGTACAGGATGATATCCGCTTCCTTCAGGGTATGATAGGCAACCCTGACCATGTATTCGCCAAGCTTATTCTTGGCCTTGTGCATGCCCGGCGTATCTAAAAATACCACCTGTCCCCGTTCGTCGGTATAGACCGTCTGGATCTTATTCCTTGTAGTCTGGGGCTTTGCACTGGTGATGGCGATCTTTTGTCCGATCAGGGTATTCATCAGCGTTGACTTTCCCACATTCGGTCTTCCGGCCAGGCAGACAAAGCCTGATTTTTTTGTATTCCCTGCGCCATCTCCGTTGTCATTATTCGTATTCGGCTCCAAATTCTGATTTTCTTCCACCAGCTTCTCCTCTTCTTATTACCTATCCATCATTGATCATGGCCTTCACGCAGCTTAACTGTTCTGATCCTTCTTTGATGCATCATCTAAATTGATCGGCTGCTCCGGTTTTACCTGCGGCGCTGCCTGGGCAGCATCCTTAGCAGCTTTCTTTGCTGCCTTCGCCTCTGCTTTTGCCGCTTTTTTGGCTGCTCTTTTTTCTTTCCATGCCCGGTTAAAGATGATCTTTTTGCAGATCAGCACGATCACCAGGATCACCACGCCCCAGAGAACAAGGTAAGGAAGCGCGATCACGAGACCGATCAGGAAGTTCAGGATCCTGTTGCCCACATCCTGCAGGGAATGAACAAAGCCCTGTGTCATGCGTTCCCAATTGGAAACTTTCTTTACCGGCTCCGGCGTATAAACCTCAACCTCATTCACCGTGATATTGACCGTGGCAAAATCCACCAGATTATCATAGGTACGAAGCCTGGATTCGATGTTCTGGATCTCATAGCGCACATCGGTAATGCGGCTTTCCAAAGCAACGATGGTATCCACATCCTCCGCCTGCTTTAAGATCTCCATCAGCCTGTCATATTCCACCTGCAATGCTTCCTTGCGGCTCTTGTTGTCCACGTACTGAAGGGTCACATCCTCTGCATTTTCGCTCTTGCTGGTGATATTGGCATTTTCTCCCACATCCTCAACCAGATCATTCATGGAAGCAACGGGGATCCTTGCCACATAACTTGCATGCCGGCTTGTGTAGCCGGAATAGGTGCTGCCGGAGTTGACATCAGAGCTTTCCATATAGCCGCCGAGCTGCTCCACCTTCTGCTCGATATGTCTTGTCAGCTTATCGAATTCCTGGGTCTCTGCCGTCAGGTTGACACGGCGGATCAGCTTTCTGTTCTGCGCCACGTTCGACTTATCCGGCGTCACGTCTTCGGAAGATGTTTCCGGCGAGCTATCATCTGCCACATCATCTGTGGCATATTCCTCCTCATAATCCTCCGCGCTGTTGACAGCAAAGGATTCGCCGCCAGCAACTGCACCTGCCATTTTTGCAGATTCACTGTTGTAATCATCATAATACGCATCCGCTGTCGCGCTGGCGCTGTCATAATGAGAGGAACCGCAGCCTGCCAAAATCGTAGCTGCCGCGAGGATCACTGCCAATGTCTTTGTCTTTTGAACCTTACTCATTTTTTTCATAATCTGCCTCCTGCCCTTAATTGATCAGTAGTTTATCGCTCCGCATTTTCATACTGGGCTTTACACTACCTCGATTCGTATTTTCCTGCTTCCTATCATCGCAATGGACCTTACCCCAATTTGTTTATTCCTTTTTTTTCGGGGCTCTGTTTCTATAGTGTCAGTACAACGATGATCTGTTGCAGCGAATCGAAAATTTGCAAAAAAACTTAATCCCTTACCCGATAAACATCGGCCTGATCTCATCAAACAGCTCCTGTGATGCTTTGATCAGTTCTTCCTTTCCGTTGACGCAAAGGACATTGCTGCCAAGCATGGCGCGAAGGTGGGCCGCCAGAGCGCGGATATCTTTGCAGGTGCAGGCGATGATCTCATCCCTTTCTTTCTGCTCGTCTTCAAAAGTCATATCCGCCATCATCGCCGACCAGCTCCTCTGCCCGGCCGCTTTCGGTGTCAGGGGCATATCCTGGCCTGCGATGGTTCCGATGATATACTTCGTCATCTCATCTTCATCCGCTTCGAAATTTTCGATGTAATCCGGAGCGGCTTTGTAAACATCGATGGTCTTTTGCAGATTCGGATCCCTGTAGGATACAAACGCCGCGCATCCCGTTCTTGCAAAGGTAGACATACAGCCGTATGCGCCTCCCTGCACACGCACATTCAGCCAAAGATAATCATAGCCCATCATGACACGCAATACCTTCAGCGCACCTGTATAGGCTAGTCCTTCTCTGAGGAAATCTCCGGCGTTGCACACATAGCATACATCCGAGCTGTTCACCAGCGCTTCATGATAGCCCTTTCCGGCGGCCTTTTCGCGCATTTTCTCAAATCCGCTTCCGATGATGTTTTCTTTTTTCACCTCCGGCGCATCTGCTTTATGGCACGCACAGATCTCATCCACAAGGGGCGCTGCGGCGTCTCTGAGCAGTGCAAGTCCCTGCTCTTTTCCGACATAATCAACGGATAGTTTCCCATCGCTTACGATCCTTGTAAGAAGATCCGTCAGATCTTCTGCCAGTTTCTCTTTGACCTCGTCATAACGTGTTATCATATCGGACAGGCGGTCCAAAAATGCGAGGCCGCTGATCTGATCGGTGATATAACCGCTCCGAAACAGCATGGCATTTGCTCTGCCGATGGCCGTCTGATGACCTGCCGACTGCATGCTCGCCTGCTGTCCTGCCTTCATTTCCAGCAGGATCTCCAGCATCCTGTCCGTATCGGAATAATCCGTCTCGAACATCATCTCACGGATCAATAAGATCGCATCCTTTGTATTTTCTTCAAAGCATCTTGCCTTAAACTCAAAAAGCGTTTTTTCATCCTTTCTCTTAGAGCTGACGACAATGCTCACCGGAGTGGAAATGCCGCCGGTCCGCAGGTTGATCTCATTATTCAGTTTCGCATAGGAATAATTCTTTGTATTCACAAGTCCCAGGGAATACTTCAGGATCCCCAGGGTAAACAGATCCTCATCCGGAAAATCCGTAATGTCAAACAGTATCCTGATATAGGAAACCCCGTTGGTAAAATAGTCATGCTGCCATACCGGTACTTCTTCTCCACTTGCCGAAGATAATTCGTGTTTGATATTGCTGTAGGGCTGCGCTTCCTTTTTCAGGTCCCCGCGTCCCAGCATCGGCAGCTTTTTCAGATCTTCCGGTTTGTCCTCGGAAGCCTGATAGGCCTTTAAGTCATTTGCATGGATCCGCACCTTCTCAAGCTCTTCATCGCTCAGCGTCTCCTGATAGGCCGCCAGCCGCTCCTCCATGGCCTTTGCCTGCTCAGCTGCCATGGTCTTCGAGGGTTTTAATGTCAAAAATACTTTATGGGGATTATCGAGAAACAGCGTCTGTATCATCTTCTCAAAATATCCCTCATCCACTTTCTTTCGCAGGGTCCGGAAGGTTTCGTTCGCTTCGATATAAAGGAAGGGCGCCATATCATCATAGAGCCAGCTGTCCAGCGCCTGAAGGCCGTACATCAGTCCCTTCGGATAGCTGCCGAAATCCGCTTCCTTATAACGGAAGGCAAACAGATTGATGGCGGCATTGAGGGTATCTTTATCCAGACCGTTTTTCACAACGTCCCTGAGCGTCTCTTCCAATACGCCAAGGAACTTCTCTCCTTCGCCTTCTTTTGCATTCTTGGAAATAAACGAGAAAAACGGCTGCAGGATCCCTCCTTCCACAGAGCTGTAATTATCTTCACCGATCCCAGCCTTTGTCAGCGCTTCCTTGATCGGCGCACCGGGCGAAGAACAAAGTGCATGGTCAAGCACATCCAAAGCTGTGTAAAAGATCGGATCTCCACCTTTTTGGGCCGCAACGCTGAGGGCATAATAATAGTTATTCTCCCGCTCATCCGCTTCGAGGACCGGATAGGTCTTTACCGCATCCACCCGCTTTTCAAACTGCGTCTGATAGCGCAGGGCGGAATCAATATCGATGGCTTCATAAGCCGACAGATACTCTCTGTCGAGATATTCAAGTTTTTCAGCCATATCCATATTTCCGTACAGATAGATGTAACTGTTGGAAGGATGGTAATAACGGCTGTGGAACTCCAAAAAGGCTTCATAGGTCAGATCCGGGATGTTCTCCGGTTTTCCGCCGGACTCCACACCGTAAGAAGTTTCCGGGAACAGACCATTCATGATCTCCCGGTCGAGCACATCATCGGCCGAGGAAAACGCACCCTTCATCTCATTGTAAACGACGCCGTTATAAAACAGCTTGCCGTCTTCATCTACTTCGTAGTGCCAGCCCTCCTGTTCAAAGATCATCTTTTCCCGATAGATGCGCGGATGAAAAACCGCATCCAGATAGACATCCATCAGATTTGCAAAATCCTTGTCATTGCAGCTGGCCACCGGATAAACCGTCTTATCCGGATAGGTCATGGCATTTAAAAAGGTGTTCAGCGATCCCTTTGCCAGCTCCACAAAAGGATCCTTGACCGGATATTTGTCGGAACCGCAGAGCACGCTGTGCTCAATGATATGCGCCACGCCGGTGGAATCCGTCGGCGGCGTGCGAAAGCCGATATAAAAGACCTTATTCTCATCATCATTGGAAAGCAGAACGATCCTGGCGCCTGTTTTTTTATGACGAAGGATCGCACCCTCACTGTTTAAGTCCGCAACCGGTCTTTGTTCTAAGATTTCATATGCCTGTAAATTTTTCAGATCCATAAATAATACTCCTTAAAATAAAATAATCATACCCTCAGGAACATCAGATTCTTCTTTTTAAACCGCAGTTCTGAGATTTCATCCGGGGTAAGCGAGCTTCGCAGCATATCATCCGCAAAAAAATCATCCGCCTTGACAACGGTCTGCTTATGTCTGCCTGCTACAGCATTCGGCAGCACTGTGATCTCGGTTTTCAGCTGGCTGTAGATCATGGCTGACTTGCTCTTTTTTTCCATGGAAAGCAAATGATCGCAGATACGCACGTCCAAAGAGGTTTCATCCTCCATGTATTTAAAGATCGCACTTCGCAGGCGTCCCGGCATATCATCCTGGTCGATCATCTCCTCGTAGCTGAGCCTGGCTCCGATATAGTAATTAGAAAAGTCCTGCATAAGGTACTTAAAATCCAGATCGTTCACGGTTATTCCCTGTCCTTTTATTTTCTTCGGCTCGCAGTCTGTTTCACCAGCCAGACTGTATAGATCCGATCGCTTTATTCCGGATCTTCATCCTGTGTGATATCCAGGTCACCGGAACCATTCCCGAGGATCCGGATGGCGCGGCGCACATCCTCCTCGGTCAGTTCCGTATTCTGTGTCAGTTCTGCCACATTTGGTTTATGTCCGAGGTCCAGCGCCAGGTCTCTGGCCGCATCAGCCACCAGATTGACTTTTCCCGCCATGGCCTGGTCCGCTTCCTTATCTGCCATTTCTTCGCGGATCATCATTTCAATGGCATCCATCATCCGCTCACCCAGGTATCCTTCCACATCGGATATCAGTGTTTCCACGCTGCCCTGCACATCGATGTAATTATCCAGCTCCATAATGGCTTCTGTCAGGGCGAGGTTCGCCTCACCGATCAGATCTTCCATAAAGATCCCCTGGCCTGCATAGGTTCTTGCCAGGTCAGCGGCTTTCCCGAGGTACTGCTCTAAGATCCTGCTTTTTGCTTCCTGATCCCTTTCGGCCGCCCTGAGTAAAAGGTCCGTCATCTCCTGCTCGCTCAGTTTTTCGATCTCCTCAAGGCCACTTAAATAATCATCCAGATAGGCCTTATCCTTTGGGTCAAATGCAAACTCCTCAGTCACAGCTTTTTCGGCTTCTTCATCCGACAGCTCTCCCGTCACGATCCCTTTGCTTTTAAAATACGCCATCAGGATCTCACGGTGTTTTTCATCATTTGCCACATCTCCGAAGATTTCCGTGATCTGCTCTTCGCTGATCTGATTATTGTTTGCCCTTGCTAACTTCAGGGCCGTTTCCAGTCCTGCCAAAAACTCTTCCTGATTCATATGCTCTCCTAATTTATCATTAGTTTATCGGCTACGTATACTCATAGCGGGCTTTATACTGTTCTTAATTATCATTAGTTTATCGGCTACGTATATTCATAGCGGGCTTTATACCGTTCTTAATTATCATCTTATTCCACATGTTTATGCGTATAGATATGATCCTGGCAATACTCATAGTTTCCGTTGCATTTACTGCAGAACCGGAATTCCAGATCCGGAAACTGACGCTCCGTCCTGCCGCAGATCGCACATTTGTGTTTGGATACCTGCGAGGGCTGCGGACGCATCTTCTGCTCAAATTCCTTTGCCCGTTTTCTCTGCTTCGGTGTCCGGAAGGACGAACGCGTCGTTACAAAGAACAGCACAAAGGCCAGCATGGAGAACAGCATCGCGACGCCCTGCCCCGCACTGATGCAGGCCATCAGCGCATCCTGCGCCCTGAGTGCACCGACAACGCACTGCAGGAACTCGACGCCGAGCATAATGCCGTAAATAATGCCCAGCACTTTGATCTTGATGGGCAGGATGAACATGATCAGCACCCGGACATCCGGGAAGGTTGCCGCAAAAGCCAGGATGATGGACATGCTCACATAATAGGTAGAAAAGCTTGAGGATACGACCTCCCAGATCCCGGCGATCTGATCCGCGCTGCCCAGATCATAATGCATCGCCGCCTCCAGCATTGCCTCTTTGATACCGGGAATCTGGCAGACCAGATAAAAAAGGATGGCCCCGATGACTGTCAGCAGCATGCCGCCAAGCAGATATACATTATAGCGGAAGGTTCCCCAGGTTCTCTCCAACGTTGCGCCGATGGAAAAATAGAAATACAGCATGATCAGGGTGAAAATACTGATGCTTCCGGGCGGGACGACCACCCAGGTCAGCAGTCTCCATACCTGACCGTGAAAGATCTTATAAGGATCCAGTGTCAGATATCTTAAAAAATCCGAATTCACGATCTGGATCAGATATCCAAAAGCGTAACAGATGATCAGATAAAGCGTCAGATTCGGGATCGCATATTTCCCGATCTTCTTTTCCAGTTTCGTCAGCCAGTTCATAATTCTCCTTTTTGAATGAATAGCTTCCCGGCTCTGCATTTCTTTATTGGCCATGACTCTATTCAAAAACATGTATAATAAATCCTGCAATCAAAAATTTCGTTCAATCTCAGCAAAAATTGAGCAATTTTCATAATTGCACTTTTCGCTACATTATATTATAATATCCTAATGTGTGCAAGTGGCAGTTTTTTGCCCGCACCACTACATCTTGCGCAAAACGTGACCGCAGGATACATGATACATGAAGATATGAGGATTTTTATTTCAAATGAGCACTACCGTTTCCAAAAAGGATCAAAACACATATACAGTCGGCATTGATATCGGATCCACAACCGTCAAAGTTGCTATTCTGGATTACAAAAACAAACTGGTCTTTTCTGATTACAGAAGGCATTTCGCGAATATCCGCGAAACCCTGCGCGATCTGTTATCAGATGCTTATTCCCGGCACGGGGATATTCCCATTTCCCCCATGATCACCGGCTCCGGCGGGTTAGCACTTGCAAACTATATCGAGGTTCCCTTTACCCAGGAAGTCATTGCGGTCTCCACAGCCCTCAAAGACGCTGCGCCCCAGACGGACGTTGCCATCGAGCTTGGCGGCGAAGATGCCAAGATCATCTATTTTGAAGGCGGCAATGTGGAACAGCGTATGAACGGCATCTGTGCCGGCGGTACCGGTTCCTTTATCGATCAGATGGCCGCCCTTCTGCAGACCGATGCTTCGGGCCTGAATGAATATGCGAAGGGATATCAGTCTCTTTATACCATTGCAGCTCGCTGCGGCGTATTTGCCAAAACCGATATCCAACCCCTGATCAACGACGGCGCTACCAGAGAAGATCTTTCCGCCTCCATCTTCCAGGCGGTGGTCAATCAGACCATCTCAGGACTTGCCTGCGGCAAACCGATCCGCGGACATGTCGCTTTCCTCGGCGGCCCTCTTCACTTTTTATCGGAATTAAAGGCATCTTTCATCCGCACCTTAAAATTAGATGATGAGCATGCCATCACACCGGAAAACTCACATTTGTTTGCCGCCATCGGATCTGCGCTCTGTGCTGATCCTGCGAAAAAGACCATTCAGCTGACACAGCTTTTAGATACCTTAAAACAGGAGATAAAGATCGCTTTTGAAGTAGAAAGGCTTTCACCCCTGTTTGCATCAAAAACAGAATATGAACTGTTCCAGACAAGACATAAAGCCGCCAAGGTTCACGCAAAAGACCTTGCCACTTACAGCGGCAATGCTTACCTTGGCATCGACGCCGGTTCCACCACCACCAAGATGGCGCTGATCGGTGAGGACGGCTCCCTTCTGTATTCCTTCTATTCAGGCAATAACGGAAGCCCGCTGCAGACAGCGATCAGCGCACTTTCCGATATCTATGAAAAACTCCCGGCAGGCGTTTGTATCAAACACTCCTGCTCCACCGGCTACGGCGAAGCGCTGATGAAGGCAGCCTTTTTGCTCGATGAGGGCGAAGTGGAAACCGTTGCCCATTACAATGCGGCGGCATTTTTCTCCCCCGATGTGGATTGTATCCTTGACATCGGCGGACAGGACATGAAATGCATCAAGATCAAGAACGGCACCGTGGATTCTGTCCTCTTAAATGAGGCCTGCTCCTCCGGCTGCGGTTCCTTTATTGAAAACTTCGCAAATTCCTTAAATTATCAGGTAACGGATTTTGCCTCCGAGGCGCTTTTTGCCGCCCACCCCATTGACCTTGGTACAAGATGTACCGTTTTCATGAACTCCAAAGTAAAGCAGGCGCAAAAGGAAGGTGCCAGCGTTGCCGACATTTCGGCAGGACTTGCTTATTCCGTTATCAAAAACGCCCTCTTTAAGGTGATCAAAGTTTCCGACGCGTCATCCCTGGGCAAAAAGATCGTGGTACAGGGCGGAACCTTCTATAATGACGCCGTCCTTCGCAGTTTCGAGATCATCGCAGGATGTGAAGCTGTCCGGCCCGATATTGCCGGCATCATGGGTGCTTTCGGCGCTGCGCTGATCGCCAAAGACCGTTTTCATGAAAAAGAGCAGGCCGTCGCCAATGATATCGATGCTGCTCCCGTGGAAAGCACCATGCTCTCCTATGAAAAATTGCAGAAGCTCGAGTTTTCCACCCGCATGGCAAAATGCCAGGGCTGTACCAACAACTGCCGTCTGACCATCAATCAGTTCACCGGCGGCCGTACCTATATCTCGGGCAACAGATGCGAACGCGGTCTCGGAAAAGAAAAGAACAAGCACAATATCCCCAATCTGTTTGAATATAAGCTCAAACGCATTTTTGAATACGAATCCCTGCCTGTGGAAGACGCGCCCCGTGGGATCGTGGGTATTCCCCGCGTTTTGAATATGTATGAGAACTATCCTTTCTGGCATACATTTTTCACCAAGCTCGGTTATCGGGTCGTCCTTTCACCGCTTTCAACGCATAAGCTTTATGAGCTGGGCATCGAATCCATTCCCAGTGAATCGGAATGCTATCCGGCCAAACTGGCGCATGGACATATTCAGTGGCTGATCAACCAGGGCATCCGTTACATTTTCTATCCTGCCCTGTTTTATGAAAGGGATGAGGTAAAAGGCAGCGGCAATCATTATAACTGCCCCATCGTCACCTCCTATTCCGAGAATATCAAAAACAACGTAGAAGCCATCGGTCAGGGCAAGACCGTTTTGCATAATCCGTTCATGTCCTTCAAGGATAAGGATGTGATCTATTCCGCTCTGGCACCGGAATTTCCGGAGATCACCATGCAGGAGCTTAAGAGTGCCATCCGAGCTGCCTGGGACGAACTCGAAAATGCCAGAGAAGATATGAAAAAGAAAGGTGAGGAAGTTCTCGCATGGCTGAAACAGCAGCCTGGCCGTCACGGTATCGTGCTTGCCGGCCGTCCTTATCATATTGATCCCGAGATCAATCACGGCATTCCCGAACTGATCACCTCTTACGGTGTAGCCGTGCTGACAGAAGACTCTGTCTCACACTTAGGCTTTCCGGAACGTCCTCTGATCGTTTCCGACCAGTGGATGTATCACTCCCGTCTGTATGCGGCTGCGGCTTTTGTCCGGGGACTTGATAATCTCGACCTGATCCAGCTTAACTCCTTTGGCTGCGGCCTGGATGCGGTAACAACCGATCAGGTCAATGATATCTTAGCAGCCAGCAATAAGATCTATACCTGCCTGAAGATCGACGAAGTCAACAACCTCGGGGCCGCCCGGATCCGCGTGCGTTCCCTGCTGGCCGCTCTTCGCGTCAAAGACAGAAAACACGAAGAACGCGTGATCCATTCGAGCGCTTATGTGCGCCACGAATTTACGGAAGAAATGCGAAAGGAATATACGATCCTCTGTCCGCAGATGTCGCCTTTCCATTTCGACCTGCTGGAAGTAGCTTTCCGTTCCGCCGGCTACAATATCGATGTCCTGCCTACGGACTCAAGATCCATGGTCAATACGGGACTGAAATATGTCAATAACGATGCCTGCTATCCTTCCCTGATCGTGGTGGGACAGATCATGGATGCCCTGACCAGCGGCAAATATGACCTGAACAAGGTAGCTGTGATCATCACCCAGACAGGCGGTGGCTGCCGAGCTACCAATTACCTCGGTTTTATCCGTCGCGCTCTGGCAAAAGCCAATATGGGGCACATCCCTGTCATCTCCCTGAACCTGACAAAGGGACTCGAAACCAATCCCGGTTTTCATTTAAATGTCGATCTGCTGATGCGCGGTGCCTATGCCTGCGTTTTCGGTGATCTGTTCATGCGATGCGTTTACCGCATGCGTCCTTATGAGCTGGTACCCGGATCGGTCAACGAATGTCATGATAAATGGCGCAAGATCTGTGCGGATTATATCCTCGGAAAACACTTATCCCTGTTTACCTTCCGAAAGCTCTGCAAAAAGATCGTGGATGATTTTGATCAGATCCCCATTTCGGAGGAAAGGAAACCGAGAGTCGGCATCGTCGGCGAGATCCTGGTCAAGTTCCTGCCGGCTGCGAATAACTACTTAGCAGAACTTCTCGAGGCGGAAGGCGCCGAAGCCGTTTGCCCGGATCTGATCGATTTTATGCAGTACTGCTTCTATAATCAGATTTATAAAGCCGAGCATCTCGGCACCAGCAAAAAGACGGCCCGCACTTCCAAGCTCGGAATCCGCGGCGTTGAATTCGTCCGCTCCGCTGCAGCCGATGCCCTGCGCGCATCCAGGCACTTTGATCCGCCTGCAAAGATCTCAGACCTTGCTGAAATGGCCAAGGATATCGTTTCCATCGGAAACCAGACCGGTGAAGGATGGTTCTTAACCGGCGAAATGCTCGAACTGATCCACTCCGGAACGCCGAACATCGTCTGCACCCAGCCCTTCGGCTGCCTGCCGAACCACGTTGTGGGAAAAGGCGTGATCAAAGAGATCCGCAGACGTTTTCCGGATGCCAACATCGTAGCCATCGACTACGATCCCGGCGCCAGCGAAGTCAATCAGCTGAACCGTATCAAACTGATGCTGTCGACCGCAAACCGAAATCTGGCAAACGAAAATTAATTTAATATCAATGAACGGCGCACCGGAGGTTTCCGGATTTTCTGCAAATCGCTAATTGCGTCTGAAGCAGAAAATCCGGAAACGAAGGGGAGCCGCGGAGTATATAGCAACAAATTCAAGGAGGAAATACGATGACCACACTCACACCCATCAAAGAAGGAAAAGTTCGCGAGATCTATGACAACGGCGATTCTCTGATCATGGTCGCTACCGACCGCATCAGCTGCTTCGATGTCATTCTTCATAACGAGATCAAACAGAAAGGAAAAGTCCTGACCCAGATCTCCAAGTTCTGGTTTGACTTTACGGGGGACATTCTGCCAAACCACATGATCAGCGTAGATACGGCTGATATGCCTGAGTTTTTCAGACAGCCGCAGTTCGAAGGCAAGGCTATGATGTGCAAAAAGCTGAATATGCTTCCCATCGAATGCATCGTACGCGGCTATATCACCGGCAGCGGCTGGGCCAGCTACAAAAAAGACGGCACTGTCTGCGGCATCCGCCTTCCCGAAGGTCTTCAGGAATCCGACAAGCTGCCTGAACCTATCTATACTCCTTCCACCAAAGCTGAGATCGGTGATCATGACGAAAACATTTCCTATGAACAGAGCATCGCTCATCTGGAAAAGGCCTTCCCCGGAAAGGGAGAAGAATATGCAGCAAAGCTTCGTGACTGCACAATTGCCCTGTATAAAAAATGTGCTGACTATGCGCTGACCCGCGGTATCATCATCGCAGATACCAAGTTTGAATTTGGTCTGGATGAAGACGGCAATATCGTTCTCGGCGACGAAATGCTGACCCCGGATTCTTCCCGTTTCTGGCCGGCTGACGGCTACGAGCCGGGACACGGACAGCCTTCATTTGATAAGCAGTTCGCCAGAGACTGGCTGAAAGCCAACGAAGGAAACCATGACTGGACCCTTCCTCAGGAGATCGTGGATAAGACAATCGAGAAATATCTGCAGGGTTACAAGCTACTGACTGGAAAGGATCTGTAAGAAATAAAGGCCCGTCCCCTTGGACGAGCCTTTTTTTATCATTATTTCAGTCAAGCGGCTATCACTCACTTTCCGGAAATTACACTTCACAGATCTTACGCTTCTTCCACATTTCCGAGCGCGTTCTCGATCGCTCCGAACACCCGCTCCGGAATTGCGGGCTTT
>JAEEKC010000214.1 GCA_016282215.1 Lachnospiraceae bacterium | reverse complement strand
GCAGACATTTTATCCTTCATCCTGGCGATCCCGCTTGCGGCGTCGGAGCTGAAGAAGATGAATCAATCAACAAGTTAATTATCAGATAAGAAAAGCACCCGGCCGGGTGCTTTTCTTAATACATATTAAGCGATTCAAACGGAAGCGCTCTTACTCCTCGTCGCCCTCGTCTTCCTCATCATCTTCATCCTCAACATCGAGCAGGACGGAACCTTCATCGTCATCATCATCGCCTTCTTCAAACTCAATATCAGCTTCGTCGAGTTCGTCATTGCCATTTTCTTCAAACATATCGATACTGTCGATGGAACCGTCTTCCTTGAAGTAAATAGTGAGATAGAAGGTAGTATAGTTTTCGGTATACATATCGAAATCTACTTCTTCACTGTCCTCATAGTAAGGAAGGGTGATATCGTAGTGCTTGATCCCGGCTGCCTGGATATAACGGGCAAGCTGAGAATAATACGGTTTGATCTTGGCAAGGCAGGCATCACTGATGGCAGGTGAGGCCTTCAGGTCATCCATTTCTTCCTGGGCATCTTCCTGGACACCTTCATAATAGAGCAAAAGGCTTTCCCAGCGCGCACTGTTCAGATCACCGGCTTTGTCTTCCATGGTAGCGGTTTCGGGAACATTTCCCACATGATCCTTTTGTGCCTCAAAATTGAAAGACAGATTGTTGCCTTCATCTAAAACAGTAGACTCAGTAAAGAGGTTTTCATCAGGCACTTCTTCTTCAGCATCTTCAGCATCTTCCGCATCCGCTTCATCACTGTTGTCAGAATCGGCACTTTCTGTATCTGCGTCATCGCCGTCTTTGCTGACACCGGCGATCTTTTCTCCTTCAGACAGATCGATATCGCCTTCTTCAAGCATTTCCCATTCCACATCATCATCGGTGGTTTCTGTATCTGCGATCTCTTCAGCGCCCGGTGTTTTGCCGCAGCCGACAGCCATGCAGATCGTCAGCATGGATACGCCGATAAGCGCGATCAGTTTTTTCTTTTTCATAATGTTCTCCTCTTAAAATAAATATTCCCAAAATAACTGCAACTCAAAGAATACCACATTTTCGGTATTTGTCTAGTCAAACTTACAAAAACTTCGTGAAGTGTTTCTGAAGAAAATGCGAAAAAAGTGTGTTCATATTGCAAAAGACTTTCTATCATAATTGCAGCAAGTGTGGTATGATTGACATGGTCATCCGGGGTGATGATATATGAAAAGAACTGAAATATCCGTGTAGTTTACAATACGATATGAAAATACGGAGCGATAAACAAAGGACTGATTTATATTAAGGAGAACGGGAAATGGCGAAGGCATTGATCGCAATGAGCGGCGGTGTGGACAGTTCCGTGGCCGCATTTTTAACCGGTCAGATGGGTTATGAATGCGTTGGGTGCACCATGCGCCTTTATGAAAATGACATGATCGGGGAGGATCTGCTCGGCAGCTGCTGTTCGGCCAAGGACACCGGTGATGCACGGGCAGTCTGCGAAAGGCTCGGGATCGATTATCATATCTTTCATTATGAAACGGAGTTTGAACAAAAAGTCATTGCGAATTTTGCGGACTGTTATGAATGCGGCATGACACCGAATCCCTGCATTGAATGCAACAGACACTTAAAGTTTCATACCCTGTTGGAGCGTGCGGATCAGCTGGGCTGCGAAAAACTGGTGACCGGCCATTATGCCAGAGTGTCCTATGATGAAAAACTGGGACGATATATCCTGCGAAAAGCGGTGGACCTGAGTAAGGATCAGAGCTATGTTTTATATATGGCAGATCAAAAGACGCTGGCAAGGATCTTATTTCCGCTGGGGGAACAGACGAAGACAGAGACAAGGAAGATCGCGGAACAGATGGGCTTTGTGAATGCGAACAAGCATGACAGCCAGGATATTTGCTTTGTGCCGGATGGCGAGTACGCCGCATTTTTGGAACGATACAGGAATAAAAAGTACCCGCCGGGGGATTTCGTAGACAAACACGGCAATATACTCGGACGGCATAAAGGCATTGTCTGCTATACCATAGGACAACGCCGGGGTCTTGGCATTGCCTGGGAACATCCACTGTATGTCACCGGGATCAGGCCGCAGACGAACGAGGTGGTGCTCGGCAAAAACGAAGACCTGTTTACCACGCGTCTTGAGGCTGACAATATCAATCTGATCACCATGGACAGGGTCGAGGGAGACCTGCGTTGCAGCGCCAGGATCCGCTATCATCACAAAGAACAGCCCGCGACGGTACGTCAGATTGGAGAGGACCGGATCGAGGTGGTATTTGATCAGCCGCAGCGGGCCATCACTGCCGGCCAGGCTGTTGTACTTTACGATGGAGATATGGTAATCGGAGGGGGAACGATACGCGTAAGCTGAGATACGATTTTTATTGTGGCTGTGAATAGTAACAATAGAAACAAAAAAACACTTGCATCCTTTGAGATGGTGTGTTACAATTCTGTCGTTGCACTAATGATGGTCCTCTGCGTCATAGCGCGTTTTCAGGCAGAAAACCGGACACAGACAGATGCATGAACATCGTAGATTTGCGCTTTTCATAGTTCGTGAAAAGCGTTTCGGATGAAGATCCGGGATAGGAGTAAAAGTTATGAACGACATCATCAAAGAGATCGAGCAGGAACAGCTCAAAGAAACCGTTGACACCTTCGATGTAGGCGATACCGTTCGCGTACATGGCAAGATCAAGGAAGGTAACCGCGAGAGAATTCAGATCTTCGAGGGAACCGTAGTGAAAAGACAGGGCGGCAGCAACCGCGAGACCTTCACCGTTCGCAAGACCAGCGGCGGTATCGGCGTAGAAAAGACCTGGCCGCTTCACTCTCCCAACGTAGAGAAGATCGAAGTAGTCCGCAGAGGTAAGGTTCGCCGTGCGAAACTGAATTACCTGAAGGGCCGCGTAGGAAAGCGTGCAAAGGTAAAAGAGCTTCGGTAAGATCCAAACGAAAAATAAGGTCCCCAATCCACTCAGGATTGGGGATTTTTTTTGACGGAAAGCGCTTTATAGTGTAGAATGGTGGTCATGAGAAACAGACGCAGAAGCAGGGGCTTAACCTTTTATCAAAAACAGAAACGGATCAATCGCAGCTTTGTCAAAGAAGTGATGCATTTTTTGTTCATCACCTTAGCGGCGGTGATCCTGGCAGTCGTCCTTGTCTTTTGCATCGGCCTTCGGACCGGCGTGATCGGCGTGGCGATGCAGCCTACCCTGCAGTCGGGACAACAGATCCTGGTCAATCGTCTGGTCTATCGTCTACTGGCGCCGAAGAGCGGAGACGTGGTCGTCTTTTATCCGAACGGCAATAAGGATGCGCATTACTATGTCAAGCGCGTGGTAGCGGTTCCGGGAGATACGCTGCAGATCAAGGACGGTTTTTTATACGTCAACGGATATCAGTATACGGGATATGATTTTGATAAGATCGAGGATCCGGGGCTTGCAGATGAACCGCTGCAGATGGGACCGGATGAGTTTTTTATGCTCGGGGATAATGTCAATAACAGTGAAGATTCCCGCGCGGACAATATCGGTCCGGTATCGCGAAAAGATATCGCCGGCAAAGTGTGGCTGAAGTTCAAAGTGGGCGATGAGCCCATGGCACTGGTCAAGTAAGACAGGAGTTTTATGGATTATCAATGGTATCCGGGGCACATGACAAAAGCCCGCAGGATGATGCAGGAAAATATCAAACTGATTGATCTGGTGATCGAGCTTGTGGATGCGAGGATCCCGCTCTCGAGCAGGAATCCGGATTTGAATGATCTGGCTTACGGGAAGTCCCGGCTGATCCTTTTGAACAAGTCGGATCTGGCAGACGAGAGAAAGACGAAAGAGTGGGTGCGCTATTTTGAAAAGCAGGGCTTTTTTGTGGTGTCCCTTGACTCTCGTCAGAGAAACGGGATGAAGGCCATTGAAGGTTGCGTGGCCAAGGCCTGTGCCAAAAAGATCGAGCGGGACAGGAGCCGCGGAATCTTAAACAGGCCCGTGCGGACCATGGTGGTGGGGATCCCGAATGTGGGCAAATCCACTTTTATCAATTCCTTTGCAAAGAAAGCGGTGGCAAAGACCGGCAACCGGCCCGGCGTGACCAAGGGAAAACAATGGATCCGCATGTCCGATAAGTTGGAACTATTGGATACCCCCGGTATTCTCTGGCCCAAGATGGGCGACCAGCAGACAGGGCTTCATCTGGCGTTGATCGGTTCCATGAATGATGAGATCTTGGATCCGGAAAAAATGGCGCTGTCGCTGATCGGCATTCTGCTAAAGGATTATCCGCAAATGCTGGAAAAACGGTATGAAGGTCTGTATAAGGCAGCAGAAAATGCTAGCGGTGGGACGCCTGGGACGGATGTCGGAAAGCCGAAGATCCCGCACGTAGGAGAAGATGATGGCACTGCCGATCCGGCTTCCGTCCTTGAAGGGATCGCCGTCATTCGCGGCTGTATGAAAAAAGGCGGCCAGGCGGATACGGCCAGGGCAGCGGGACTTCTCCTTGAGGATTTCAGGAGCGGCAGGCTTGGACGCATCACACTTGAAGAAGCGCCGGAGATACCAAAGCAGGAAACAGCCGAAGAAACCGGAGAGTAAGGTTCGGGTGCATAAAAATTCATTGGAGAAAAAAATGAGTGATACAGTAAAGAAACAGACAGCGAATGAAAATCCGGCCGGTAAGAAGACCGCCGGCAAAAAGAGAAGAAAATCGAAATCCGGCGGATTTTTGAAGGAGTTTATCACCTTCAGTATTTATCTTTTATCAATTCTGGTACTGACCTGGCTGCTGATGACTTATGTGGTGCAGCGCACAGTGGTGGAAGGTGAATCCATGGAGAACTGCCTCAGTGACGGCGACAATCTTTTGGTGGATAAGCTCACCTATCGGACGCATGAGCCGAAGCGTTTTGATGTGGTGGTATTCCCCTATGCCTACGACGCAAAGACCTATTATATCAAGCGTATCATCGGTCTTCCGGGAGAAACCGTCTATATTGATGCGGATGGCGCTATTTATATCAATGAGGAAAAGCTCGAAGAAAACTACGGCAATGAAGTGATATTTGACGGCGGACTGGCCACCGGTTTTGTATTTCTCGGATCGGATGAGTACTTTGTACTCGGAGATAACAGAAATCATTCCACGGACTCAAGAGATCCGTCTGTGGGACCTGTGAAACGAGATGACATCATTGGCCGCGCGGCATTCAGGATCTGGCCGTTTTCCAAATTCGGAAAGATAAAAAAGGATTGATTCGTTATTTGGTAGTATAAAGTCCGATATGAAAATAGGGAGTGAAAAACTACTGATCAATTAGAGGAGTTAGCATATGCAAACAATTGGTGAGATCAGGGCAATCTATCAGGCAGCAGATGAATTCATGCTGCCTGCTTTTATCAGGGAATACGAAGGTGATGAGAGAAGCGGCGTGCAGGCGCTGGTAAAAAAAGCAGGCAAGGATCTGAAGGCGCTTGCCGATGAACGTGCCCGTATGGAAAAGATGAGCGAGTTTGAAAACAAGTATGCAGAGTTTACCTGCATCTGCGGCATTGATGAGGCGGGACGCGGACCCCTGGCGGGTCCGGTGGTGGCCGGCGCTGTGGTGCTCGATCCGGCGGAGGAGATCCTGTATTTAAATGACAGCAAAAAACTCTCCGCAGCAAAACGCGACGAGCTTTATGACATTATCATGGAAAAAGCGATATCGGCGTCAGTGGGCATCGTAGATCATCAGGTGATCGATGAGATCAATATTTTGCAGGCAACTTATCAGGCTATGCGTCAGGCGGTTGCGGGATTGTCGGTTTCACCCGATATATTATTAAACGATGCAGTGACGATCCCGGGGCTTCCCATGAAGCAGGTGGCGATCGTCAAGGGTGATGCCCGCAGCAAATCCATTGCGGCGGCATCCATCATCGCAAAGGTGACCAGGGACCGGATCATGACAGAGTATGATAAACAGTATCCCGAATATGGTTTTGCGGGACATAAGGGATATGGTGCGGCTGCCCATATCGAAGCGATCAAAAAATACGGTCCGTCGCCGATCCACAGAAAGACATTTATCAAGAACTTCATCTGACAGTAGTGTAAGTCCGATATGAAAATACGGAATCAAGTTACTAATGAACAATTGTGAAAGGTATGCGTATGGCACTGAACCTGCAATCGCTGTTTTCACAACAGAATATCCAGAGCGGCCAGGGGACTTCCGGCGGGATGGCTCCCTTATCTTCCTATGCGCAGACCGCCCGGGCAGGCTCTGCGCAGAGCGCCCAGCAGCTGCCCGTAGGCTCCGTGGTCAGCGGTCAGGTGATGGAAGCAAAAGACGGTAACGTGACGATCCAGACTGATAAAGGCGGAACGATCCAGGCGCATATGGAAGAAGGCGTCAGTCTGCAAAAGGGCAGCTTCGTCAGCTTCGAAGTCAGCGGCGTATCAGACAACCGGATCTCATTAAAAGCACTGTTTACCAATACCGCTGCGGGTTCCAGCACCATGTCCGCGGCCCTTTCCCAGGCAGGCATTACCGAAAATGCATCCTCTTTCGGCATGGTCCGTTCCATGATGGAGAACGGCATGCCTATCGATAAGAATTCTCTGCTCGCCATGTACCGGCAGGTGAGCGCTCATCCCGAAACATCGGCAGAAAACATCGTATCCATGAAACAACTGCAGCTCCCGCTGACGGATGCCAATATCAGTCAATTTGAGGCATACCGGAATCTTGAGCATCAGATCACCGAAG
>JAEEKC010000033.1 GCA_016282215.1 Lachnospiraceae bacterium | reverse complement strand
TCTTTGCGATCATGGGATCGATCTTGTCGATGGTCTCGTCATCACCGTTGAACAGTTCCTTGAAAGACGCCTGGGTTCCCGTGGTTCCTTTGGAGCCGAGAAGCTTCAGGGTGCCCATCACATATTCCAGGTCTTCTAAATCCATCAGAAATTCCTGGATCCAAAGGGTAGCGCGCTTTCCAACGGTAGTGGGCTGGGCCGGCTGGAAATGCGTAAAGGCAAGGGTAGGCAGGTTTTTCTGCTTCTCTGCAAAAGCAGCCAGCTGGTCGATAACGCTGACCAGTTTTTTCTGTACCAGCTGCATAGCTTCGCGCATCACGATGATGTCTGTATTATCGCCAACGTAGCAGCTGGTGGCGCCCAGATGGATAATACCCGCTGCCTTGGGGCACTGCTGTCCGTAAGCGTATACGTGGCTCATAACGTCGTGACGTACCTGCGCTTCCCGCGCTTTTGCCACCTCATAGTTGATATCTTCCGCGTGGCTTTTCAGTTCATCGATCATTTCCTGTGTGATGGTGGGCTTTCCGTCCTGTGACAGTCCCAGTTCCATCTCTGTCTCTGCCAGCGCGATCCAGAGCTTGCGCCAGGTCCTGAATTTCATGTCCGGCGAGAAGATGTACTGCATTTCTTTGCTGGCATACCGCTCTGAAAGCGGGCTGACGTATTTGTCGTGTGTTGCTGTTTCCATGTTGTTCCTCCGTGTGTCTTTATTTATATGTTCATTCGATCTATTCATCAAGCACCATGATCCCGTCCTACCTCGAAATCCGACACCATCTGCAGGATCTCTTTGGCATACTGTGGGTATTCCGCAACGATGGAACGGATCTGTTCCTGGGCTGCGGAAGCATTTTGCGAATTAAAGTCAAGCTGCTGGCGGATCTTCTGACGGCGAAGGATCAGGGCGTGCCGCACCTCCACCATTTCCTTTGGATCGTAGATGGCCCGCGCCTGATGGAGCCAGATCAACGGATCGAAGAGTTTATACTTCCGCAGGATCGATACCATTTCCTCCTGAGAGAATGTCAGCTGATGCATGTTTTCACGGATCTTTTCCCGCTCTTCCTTCTCCTCGCCGTACTTTTCGCGCAGGCGCTCCAGCTCTGCCGCGGAAGAGATGCCGAATTTCATGTACAGGTATTCCAGCAGATTGGTATTGTTCACATACCGGATCTTGACGCGGTTCTGCAAAAGAATGACTTTATTCAGACTTCTCGAGGCCCGCACTTTTTCCTTTGAAGCATCGAGATAGGACATGTACAGTGCCGTCAGCACGATGGCGCCGGCGCCGGCTGTCAGCATAAACCCGATCTGGGCATTCATCTCAAATCCGAATTGCATGGCAAGCAGGATCAGCACGCAGGCTGCAATGGCAATCAGGGCGATCTGCGTCATACCGCGCAGGTTGTTCATATGTGTTTCCGCCTCCTGTCTGCGGAACAGACAGGCCTGTTTTTCTCCCTCTAAGCGCTTTAAATCCGCGCGGACCAGCTGCTGGTACTCCTCCGCTTCTTTTAAGCGCAGCGCACCTTCATCGGTGTCATCCTCCAGCCGCTGCATCCGCTCGAAATCATCATCGGACATGCGGTTCTTCCGCTCCTGATAACGTTCTTTGTCAAGGGAAAGATGTACGATGGACTTGGCATGCTCCACCAGCTGCTTTCTGTCCTCACCGCGGATAAACTCCAGTTCCTCAATATCGCGCAGATAACTGTTGACCGTTTTGTACTCGCTGCTGGCCTCATCCACCTGTCTCGACGCATCCGACACCTGCTGCAAAAGGCTTTCGATATACCTGCTGCGCTCATACTCATCGGCCAGGTTCACATCTTCTGCACCGACCAGGTACTGGGCTTCCAGCTCTGTTTCTTCCTCCGGGGAAGCGATTTTATTTTTTGCCCTGGAAAACAGGTCTTTCCAAAATCCCATAGATTATCCCGCGTTTTTGTTTATCATCAGTTTATCGGCTTTGTATTCTCATACCCGGCATTCATCCAGCCATTCAAAACCTGAACAGATCGATGAGAAGATCAGATGAATCCATCGCCCTCATCAGGCATTTCCTGCTCCACTTCCTTTGCCGCCCTCTCATACCGCCTTCTGGCAAGGATCGAAAGCTCACGGTAATCCGGATTGGCCTCCACAAATTTCATGAACCGCACATCGCCCCAGAGCAGATACAGGCAGAGCAGATACTGCTGCAGTGCCCGCTTCGAATTGACCGAAAGATCCGCCTTGTCATAATACTGATGCGCTTCGAAGAATAGTTGTGATGCCGGTTCATAATAAAACAATTTTGCATACGCAGTCGCCTGTTTCATCAAAACCGCCGCCTGCATCTCCGCCTCTTCCACTGTCTGCTGCTCAACATTCTGCAGCGAGGAAAGGATGGATTCACACTGGCTCAGAACGGAATAATACTCTCCTTCGTCCATCAGTCGGTCCAGCTTTTTCTGGAGTTTTTCGATGGGCGTACTCTTTTCACTGCGCTCGATCTTATCAATCACAGTGCTGCGTTCCTCGCCCCTGATATAATCCGTGGCATCGAGGATCGCCGCGCAAAACTGCGTCAGCGTACATTCTTCCGCCACCATATCAGAGAGCTCCCCTGCCAGATCAGACAGTCCCAGCTGCCTTCTGATAAAGTCCACCAACTCCTGGCTGACAAAATCCTTCTCCAGCAGATCCGCCGCCAGAATAATGGCATGACAGAGCTCTTCTATCGTCCAGACATCCAGCCCCAGTGGCTGCAGCGCATATGGCAAATGTGCTTTTTTTCCTATCGGTAGATAAACGCGACTCATGATATTCTTGTCCTATCAGTTTATATCAATTAAAAAGTATACACGACTCATGATATTCTTGTCCTGTCAATTCGTTTCCCGGCTCACCGCCTGATCCAGCTGAAACGTCCCTTTGATCTCATCGGTCTTCGGCGGATAGATCTGTCCGAAGCCTTCATCCTGCAACGTGCACTGCAAAGTATCGCGACCTACCATCTCGACCCGCAGCAGATACCTGTAAGCCCTCCCCGGTCTCTGTTCCTCTTCCCCGATGGGAATGGCTAGTTCAAAATTCCCGCCGCCGGAAATCGGCTGGATAAACAAC
This sequence comes from Lachnospiraceae bacterium, assembly GCA_016282215.1. Taxonomy (GTDB): domain Bacteria; phylum Bacillota; class Clostridia; order Lachnospirales; family Lachnospiraceae; genus RGIG7926. The sequence continues at coordinate 5,594 of JAEEKC010000033.1, read as the reverse complement.
CTGATCTCATCCGCCGTCTCCAAGAGAATCTCTGTTTCGCACTTTGCCTCATACCAGCTCACGCCGGCGTCAAGCAGCGGCAGATATCCTTCCGATGTGCCTTCCGCCACCTGCATTCCGATATTGTATCTGAGCATGTCTCTGCCCAGGAATAAAAAGTCTTCTTTTTCGTTGCCGGGCCAGATATGCTCTGCCGCAGAAAAAGCTGCGCCCTTGGAAAAAAGGTTATTGCCGGCAAATACCTTCCGGTTTTTGCAAAGCACCTTGCGGCTTTGCGGATACCAGTCTTTTGCGAATCCGTCGCCCACCAGATACATGCTGGTAACGATCTTGCCTTCCGTAAACCGCGCCACATAATCCGCCAGCATCCCATCCATCTCGGACAGCGCCTGGTCATGCTCCATGATGGTGGGATAATGCTTTTTCTTTACAATCCCTGTCTCTTCGTCCCTTTCAATGGTCACCACAACCGGCGACGTACGTGGATTGACCTCCATGCAGTAAGCCGTCATGTTTTCGCCCGTCAAATCCAGCACGCCGGTCACATAGCCGAGCAGCCGCTCCGGCTGGTGAATCAGATAGGAAAACAGACTCTCTTCATGCCCCTGCAAAAATACCTGACCGATCGAAGAATCACGGAAACAGTTTTTGATCAGCTGCTGCGCTTTTTCCGGAAAAGGCTCTGCTGAGATCACCACCGCTACAATGTCCACATCTTCATTCAGCGCTTCCTCGCAGGCATGTCTTGCCATACGGCACATATGCCCGAAAAAGAGTCCCAACAGTTCTTCGTAGGTGTACATATCCCCTGCGATCCGGATGGTCTGACCCAAATGGGAATACAGATCCTCTGCGATATCACCGCCGCGATTGCGCACTTTGTAGGCGTCTTCACCGTAAGCCCACGAACCGCCGCCTTTTTCCCTGGCGATGGAAAGGGGCATCTGCAGCAGTTTGTTGCTCGAAGGCATATGAAGGCTCGATGCCCTTCCGCCTTCCGCTGCAAAGGATACCTGTAAAAAGATTTCATTCAGTTCACAGCCAAGTACAACTTTTTTTGCCATTCACTTATCTTCCTAAATAATCATCTGTTTCCTGTCTTCGTATCTTCATATCGGACTTTACACGCCCATTTCAAAACAGCTTCTCTGCGAGTTTTTCCTTCCTGAGATACTCTCTTTCGATCCGGGCCGCGACGTTTTCATCGCCCATGGACCGTTCCACTGCGATCGCATATTTCATTTCAAAACGTCCGCCGTTATCACTGCTTAACAGTTTATCCTGCTCGATGCGGCCGCTCTCTGTCAGCACCACATCGCCATCCGCTTCTTCCTGGATATAGTATTGCACGGTATCACCGAAATACAGCACAAAGTCTCTGGTATAATAACCTGGGCACACCTCTTTCAACGGCCGCATCTGATAGGTTCCGTCAGCACTGCCCTGAGCAAGGAAACTAACGGTCACGCCCCGCCCCGGAACGCCGCGGTAAACGAGCCACGTCCTGGCTGCATAGGGCAAAAGCAGCGGAATAAAGGAAGCAAACCGCTCGAAGAACGGCAGGTATCCGCCCTCTCTCATCTGCTTACGCACCAGGTATTCAATGAGCATTTTTTCCTTATCGTTAAAATCTTCTTCCTTCTGGCTGGCCAGCATCAGATAGGTCTGTGCGGTCAGCTGCGGCATCTGATCATCCTCTGCCAGCACGCTGCAAAGGATCTGCATGCTGCTTTCCGAGATCACCTCGCCGCCCACGAAATAGCGATAACAAAGATCCTGCAGGAACCTGCGCTTCATCTCGCTGCTGCCGCCTCCCTGAGAGTAGCTGCGGAACAGCTGGTCAAAGGAGGGCAGATATCCGTGTGAAAAAGTGGATGCGATCAGGATCCGCTCTGCAATGGGCGTTGCGTCCACTTCAAAATTCTCGGCTTCCTGGAAGATCTGCATCATCTGCTGGATACCGCCTTCATAGAAGTTGCACAGATACTGCATCAGTTCCTGGGTGTATTTCCCCTGCTTATAGGTATAATAACCGAGCGCAAGCCACTTCGGATCGCCGTCCACACTGTTCTCGATCCCTCTGCGGATCAGCCGGTTCAGACTCTTGGGCGGCACACCCTCAAAACCATATTCCCAAAGAAGGGAAAGGGCTTCTTCATCCTGTTCAAGCCCGATATGATAAGCGATGATCTGGCCGCGTTTCTTTTCATCCGCGCCCTCGATCGGGTATTCCAAAAGAAGCTCCGACAGCGCCTCGGTTTCATCTCTTTCATAGAGTACGCGCATCAGGCGGTCTAAAATAGACAGCCGAAGCGGCAGGGAAAGCTCCGGATCCCGGGTTGCTTCCACGTATCTTGGCAGGTCTTCCGTCTGACGCATAAACTCATCCGGCGCTAAGGAAAGCCGTACCAGAGAAAGCCCGACACCACCGCCTTCCATGATGGGCAGGCATCTGCTCACCAGTTCCGTCGACAGGATCCTTTTGAGTTTGATCTGATTCTTCGCACTGTAACGTGCACCTTTTTCATCCTGCAAAAGGACGGTATATTCTTCCGTAAAGATCTCCGCCATGGCGATCCCGTCGATGATCGGGAATTTTCTTTCCCTTTCAAGGCCGCGTTCAATGACGATCAGTTCTTTCATATTCTCATCGGTGACCGCTGCCTGATAATAGAAAGCAATGCTGCCAAGATAAGGCAGTGCGCTTTCCACCTGTTTTTCATCTTTTAATAAAAAGCGATAACAATAGGCCAGGTCACAGCTCAGTTCTCCCGCTGCCAGACATTCCTTCGCAAAATCGATGATCTGGGGATCATACAGATCGATCAATGCGCCGAGCCTGGTATGGTGCTCTAAAACCACCCTGTAAAGATGCGCTTTGTAAACCTTGTCGAGATTATTCTGATAGGCAAAATACATCAGCACATATTTGGGAGGCAGGGAAATGTCCGTAAGGCCTCTGGAGATCATATAGGATTCATACAGCATAGTGATGCGAAGCTGCTTATCCACCGCACGGCGGAACCAGACAAGGCTTTCTTTATCACACTTGCCGCAGCGGATCAAAAGGCCACAGACAGCCTGCAGAAGGTCATCCTCCTGATAGCCCTGATACATCTTCCACAGGAAGGAAAGCAGATCTCTTCGGGTCTCCTTCTGGCGTTTTACAAGGTCAATGACTCTGATCTCCATGCTCTCCGTGAGCAGATCATTTTTCAATGCAAAATTCAAAACCGAGATCTCGAATCTGCCAAGTCCCGTCAGATAAGACGGATTCTCAGCGATAACGCTGAAGGCTTCGAGATACAAAAGCGGACTGTCGCAGCCGCCGTAGCAGCATTCCTCATAAAGCGAAAGTTTCTTGACACCGGTCAGCTGTCCCTGGGGTAAAAGCCGCAGATACAGGGCCGTGATCACCGGGTTGCGCCGCTGATTGGCCAGCAGGTCACGCAGCCTTCTGACGACGCTCTGATGAAGCCTTTCGTCGATCTGCGCAGAAGTCCCGTCTGACAGGACAGTCTGCAGATACCAGTAATAGGCCATCAGCTCCGGACTGACCTCTTCTTTTTCCACCATGCGTTCCACATGGGAAAAGATCCAGCCGGCTTCCTGGAACCGGTTCATCAGGCAAAGCAGCCTGGTCTGATACATTCTGCCGGCAATATTGTGTCCGTCTGTTTTATTGATCTGATCGATGCACTTTTCCGCACGGCGAAGCGCCTCGCCTCTGTCACGAAAGCCCGTGGCATAGTCCAGGTAGGCCCGCATCAAAAGTGCCGTCTGATGTTTTCTCTCTTTTTGCTGTTTTTCTCTGGGGTTTTCCTTTTTGCTCTTGCCGATCCGCACCAGCTCGCAGACCATGGTGCCTGAAGGCGCGTCTGTTTCCACGATCAGTTTTTCCCGCTGCTCAAAGCCGTCGGTGGGGAGCAGATAAAAGGTCAGATGACAGATATTATCAACGAAATCTTCTTCTGTCAGATGGGTTTTTTCCACGGTCAGATACCGGCCCTCACAGCGCACATGCAGATCGCTGTAGCCCCATCCCTTTCTGCGGATAGTCAGCACCTGCTGCTGAGCCTCGTAAACCTGGGGCAAAAGCAGGGTATCATCCTCCATGAAGAAGGTCGCACGTTTCTTTTTATTCAGGCTGATGAGAAACTCATCCATGTTCTTGCGGGAGCCCGGAACAGCCGAGAGTCCGCGATACAAAGGAAGGAGTGAACTGTCATGACCGCGCAGCAGTTTTTCCATTCGATCCGAATAAAACAGCTGCAAAGCCGTCTGCCAATTGGAGGAGGCTAAGTTCGTGAAATGAAAGAGATTCCGGATACTGCCGAGCTGCTCATCCTCATAACTGTCCGTGATCTCGACGGAAAACGGTACCTGAAGCTGGCCGGCATCCGTCAGCAGCACCAGCTGCCCGCGGACCTGCTGTCCTGCGGAAAGCCCGGAAGCGTCGAATCTGCAGGTAACATTGATCTCCTCACCCTTGGCAAAACCCACCTGGGGCTGCATGCGGTAATGGGTGGAGTATAAAAATACCTGGATCCGTCTGCCGGATGAGGCACGCAAAAAGAGCCCGCCCTCCACTTTCTTGCCGGCAAGCGCCACAAGCTCAAGCTCTCTGGGGCTGCACTCCAAGGTCTCTTCGAGATATTCCGTTGTTTCTTTCGGTAATAGGGATTTGACTCTGTACATTTCTTCTCATGCGGGAGACAACCTCTCCCCTCGCTCCTGAATATGCATACAAAGATAGTATACCACAGATTAGTCACATGGGAAATGAAAAATTTAAAAAAGCGGACGATACAGCTTTCGCTGTATTGTCCGCTTTTATCCCGAAGGGCTTTCCGGTTATTTGCTCCAAATCCGTTTACTCTAAGTTCAATTTTTTCTTCATGAAATGATGCGTCAGCGCATACAGTCCCGCGGAGGCCGCAATGATGACCAGGTCACCGATCAGAAACGCAATGATGAACGTGTTCTCCGTGGGTTCCCAGCGATTGACTGTCTCCGAATAAGACATCCCGATCACAATTCCCTGCGTAAAAAGATTTGTGATCAGATTAATGGCGAAATTCATTCCCAGATACACGCCGATGGATGCCAGCGCCCTGTTTTTGGCAAACTGCTGTCCGATGCTGACCGCTGTATATCCCATGAAGATGGAAAACAGTGTGGAAGCGATGGACCCGATCAGGAACAGAACGATCACAAGTACGCCTTTGCCGCTTCCGATGTTGACACTGATCTCGTCGAAGGCTTCACCAAGGCCGTCCCAGAAATCTTTTCCGATCATGGAAGCGATGAGCGTAAAGACCGCTGCGACCGCTACGACGGTACTGATCACTCTCCAGATCATGGCCACAAACGTTTTCGACCAGATCAGTTCATGCTCTGTCACGGGAAGGGTATGCATCAGATACCCCTGATCCGTATACAGGTTTTTGTAAAAACGGATGAAGAAATACAGGGTTGACGTGATCGACAGTGCCGCGATCATCACAAAATAGATGAAGGTATAGGTGCCCACGCCGGCAATGATAAATCCGGCGCTCCCCTCGTATCTGTCGATACCCTCAAATAACTGTCCG
>JAEEKC010000213.1 GCA_016282215.1 Lachnospiraceae bacterium | reverse complement strand
GGCCTTCTCAGCTATACCGATGGCGCCCTCAGCAGCCGCAAAGGACTCATGGCCTGCAAGGAAAGCGAAGCACTCGGTATCCTCTTCAAGGAGCATCTTGCCGAGGTTACCGTGGCCAAGACCTACCTTACGGCGGTCAGCAACGGAACCGGGGATACAGAAGGACTGAAGGCCTTCGCCGATTGCTGCTGCAGCTTCGGAAGCCTTGCGGCAGTTCTTCTTGATCGCAATGGCTGCACCAACGGTGTAAGCCCATTTTGCATTCTCAAAGCAGATAGGCTGAATGTTCTCTACCATGTGATATACATCAAGGCCGGCATCCTTTGTGATCTGCTCTGCCTCATCGATCGATCCGATACCATACTCAGCAAGTTTGGCAAGGATCTGTTTTTCTCTTCTTTCATATGATTCAAATTTTGCCATTTTCTTTTCCTTTCTTAAATTAACCTAATAAATGTCAAAAATATGGGATCAAAAACTCATCCTGCCAACATTTACTCTTTACGGGGATCGATCAGTTTCACTGCGTCTGCAACACGGCCATACTGTCCGGATGCCTTCTCAACTGCAGTTACTGCATCATCGCCTGCTTTGATGAAGTCCATCATCTTGCCGAAGTTGATGTACTTGTAGCCGATGATCTCATCGTCTTCATCCAGTGCCAGGTGGGTAATGTATCCGTCGGTCAGCTCAAGGTATCTCGGACCTTTTTCCAGTGTACCATAGGTTGTACCTACCATGGATCTTGCGCCCTTACCCAGATCTTCCAGACCTGCACCGATCTGAAGACCATCCTCTGAGAACGCGCTCTGTGTACGACCGTAAACGATCTGAAGGAATAGTTCTCTCATTGCTGTATTGATGGCATCGCATACCAGATCGGTATTGAGTGCTTCGAGAACTGTCAGTCCGGGAAGGATCTCAGATGCCATAGCTGCGGAATGTGTCATACCGGAGCATCCGATGGTCTCAACCAATGCTTCCTGGATGATACCGTCCTTTACGTTCAGGGACAACTTGCAGCAGCCCTGCTGAGGTGCACACCAGCCGATACCATGGGTATAACCGGAAATGTCTTTCACTTCCTTAGCCTTTACCCATTTTGCTTCCTCGGGAATGGGAGCTGCGCCGTGTTTTGCGCCCTGATGTACCGGACACATAGCTTTCACTTCTGTTGAATAAATCATGTAATAGACCTCCTTTGAGAATTTATATGATCTGTTTCAGAACAAACTAAAACAATCCGTCTGATACAGAATTATACAATCTAAACGCGCTTTTGTACAGAAAAAATTGAGTTCTGATACGGATTTCTTTTCTATGTATTTATAAATCCATTTCCGGACTTATTTCTTAATCTTTACCTTCTTTACCTTACTCCACTTTCCGTAAACGCGGCCACCACCGTTCTTTTTATTATAGGCCCGGACTTTGATATAATAGGTCTTGTTCTTTTTCAGTTTTTTCAGGGTATAGGTGATTTTTGCGGTTGTCTTAGCCTTTTTCCCTTTTTTGAACTTCTTGTCCGTCGCATACCAGATCTGATATCCGTCCGCCTTTGCATTTTTCAGTTTCAGTTTCACGCTGCGCTTAGCCACATTCTTCGCGGATTTGATCACAGCCTTTGCCGGTGTCTTGACTGCTGTTTGCGTATCCCCGGCCTGCGCCGTATCATTCCCGCTCCCGGACTGCGACCCTGTATTACCCCGGTCAGATCCGTCTGCCGGTGATGTGATATCACCGCTACCGGAACCAGACGCATCATCCGCATATACAATTTGCGCTGAATCAGGGAAGGCGTACTTGCCCACAGTCACCTGATCCCTGTTTGCTTTGATCACAACTTTTTTCAGGTTGCTGCAGTTCCAGAAAGCATAACCCTCTATATTACTGATCCCGCTGCCGATAGTCACTTCCGTCAGGGAGGTGCAGTTGAAAAATGCATATTTACTGATGGTGGTAACGCCGTTTCCAATGGATGCCTTTGCCAGTTTCGATTGGTCCGCCCTATCCTTTGCAACACCGAAGGCGTATTCTCCGATCCGGGTTACGGTATCGGGGATATTCAGTTCCTTCAGGTTCACGCAGGACCAGAAGGCATATTTTCCGATATCCGTGAGCGTACTCGGGAAAATGATCTTTTCCAGCACTGTTCTGGTCCCGAAGGCAAAGGAATCTGCCTTGATCCCCCGGACAGTCACATTTCCGACTTTCTCCGGGATCACAGCCACACTGACATCATAAACATCCCATTTCGTGATGTAGCCGTCTGCATCCACGATATAATAAGACGGACTGTCTACACCGCCGCTGCCGCCGTTTCCGCCGCCACCGCCGCCTGATGTACCCTTGGGTATCACAACCGGCTCTGTGATCTCCTTCGTTCCTGCTGCATCGGAAAACATTTTTCCGCACCTTGTGCAGGTATAATAAGGCTGATAGCCGTCCTCATCCTGCGTCGCTTTTTTCCCTTCCGTCTTTTCCAACAGATGTCCGGCTTTTCTGATCACATCGCTTTGGATCAGTTCTGTCTTTCCCGATGGCGATGCAAAATACCTGCCGCAGGCTGTGCAGCGGTAATAAGCCGCATTACCATCAGCGGTGCAGGTGGGATCTTTTGCCCCCACCTTCTGCAGGGTATGTTTTCCGGTTTCATCGCAGGTGCAGGAAGCTGTATCACTCGGATCGATCCATACCTTTCCGCCGCTGCCGATCCACTTCGCATACAAGGTTACATTTCCGTTAAGCCTTACGGTGCTGTAGGGCGTGATCTGTTTTCCTCTTCCGCTCTTATCCGTATACCAGCCGCCAAAGGTATAGCCGGTTTTTGCCGGTACCGGCAGGATCCCGTAATAAGCTCCTTCATATACCTTTTTGGATGCCGTAGAAACCGTTCCGCCTGTGGCATCAAAGGCGATCAGATAATCTGCCACATCTGCTGCCGCCTCAGGTGTCACGGGCACATACCAGGCCAGGTAATACTCCTTATCGTTCATGGTATGGTGATACAGGCCGGTGGATGCCGTAAAGGTATATGTCTCAAGCGCCACATCCGGATTGCCGTTCCATGTATCGATTTCAATCTCGTCACTTGCCGCATCATAGCGCACTGCGATCACCATGGCATAATGTCCATAGTTGAAATGGATCAGGTCGCCCTTTTTCAGTTCGTAGGTGCCGCCTTTTTTCGCATAGACCGTGGTGTCCCAGGTATGGGACAGCTGATGCTTATAGGCAAAGACATCCATCACTTCATCCGGCGTTCCCGCCAGGGCATAAGCCCACTGGCAGAAAATGCCGCACCAGCCGCCCCAGCGGTAATAGCCGTAGTTGTCAGGATGCCAGAGCCAGTCCGGTGAGTTTTTGAAATAATTCATTTCGCAATACTCGCCGTCGCCGGACAGATTCTCCCCACCCAGTTCATCAAAGCTGTCGCCCTCATGGTAACCTTCCTGGGAGGCTGCGATAGCCATTGCATCCGTGACAAAATCCCCGGTCAGATCCACATCCATCAGTTTCTGATAGTAGGTACTGTTTTTATAAGGCTCGCTGAAATCAGGGCTGGCAGCCGGCGTTCCGCCAAAGGCATAAGAGTCACAACGGATCTTGCCAAGATCTCCCGCCGTTTCCGTACCTGCTACGCTGATGTCCGTCAGCTGGTCGCAGCCGCTGAAAGCATATTGTCCCACATAGGTAAGAGACGCAGGAAGCGTGATGCTTTCCAGGGAATGGCAGGAGGAAAAAGCATTGTCCCCCACAGAGGTGATGCCCTCCGGCAGGATCACAAATTTGATATTCTTATTGCTGCATCCCACGGTATTTCCGATGGCTTTTACTGCCACGCCGTCGATGACGGACGGGATCTGACCGCCCTTCCAGTCACTCGAAACAGAAAGGATGGTTCCGCTCTCTTTATCAAAAGTCCACTGGGCGCCATCGATCACATAGGCTGTGCTGCTTTGGCCTGATGTATCGTTTTTATCACCTTTTACGGTCACGGGGATATAAACGCTGAAAGGTGCATCCGGTCCCCGGACTTCAATGATGGCGCTGCCCTCAGCTACGCCCCTGATCTCGCCGTCAGAATCCACCGTTACGATATCCGTATCCGAACTTCTCCATGACAGTACCAAACGGTCTGACTGAGCCGGCGTCAGGATCACGGAAAGCTGGCGTTTCCCTTTGACGGAAACTGTGATATTTTCTCCCACCGGAGTAATGGATGTGACCGCCCCGGTCGCCTTCGTATAATGGGCATAGAGCGTCTGGTTTCCGGTCAGTTTATAGGTCTGATAAGGCAGTACTTTTTCTCCGCCGCTTGCCGACGTATACCAGCCATCAAAAAGACAGCCTCCCCGCTGTGCATCCGGAAGGGCACCATAAACCGCACCTTCTGCAATGACTTTTATCCCATAGGAAACGGTTCCTTCCCCGGGATCCAGGGTCAGTGTGTGCGTTGTTACGGATGAAAAGTCAGGACAGTATACAGACCGGATCTTGTAATCATCCGAATCCTCTCCTAAGTCCTCCCAGGCATTTGTTTTTTCATCATACATAGACAAAGCCTTGCCGGAACTCTTTTGGTATCTGACCAGTTCCTTTCCTACATTTCGGTTGGGATGATTTCCGTTGATGATGCGAATGTCCACATACTCACCGTTTTCCGTGATCTGTCCGATCATCGCCACATGGCTTTTTCCCACGCCGATGATATCACCGGGCTGGGGCATATAAGTCCCGCCTGCAAATTTCAGTTTATCCCAGGTGTAATAAGTACTGGAAACATCCAGCGGGATCCCGGCCATGGCATAGGCCCACTGGGTAAAGGCATAGCACCAGGTGGTGCCGTCAATGCCGTGGAATTTTCCCGCCTCGGAAAAATGCCCCCACTCCCAGTAGGAAGCCTGGGCCGGCACCCGGTAGGCTTTGGTATTCATGCCGCCCACATAATAGGGCGAAAAGCCTTCCCTGTAATCAAGCTGGGAATCATAAACATTTAAAATATTCTGCCGCCAGTCATCTGAAAGCTTTACTTCCTGCAGGGCTTTATGCCATTTCGTTCCCTTATAGGAATCATCAAAGTCCAGGCCATACAGCGCCCTGCCCACATTTTTAAAGGCATACCAGCTGATATTCCCTTCCCCGGAAGCAAAATCATCATCACTGCCCCGCGGATCGGTGGCGATGCACTGCTCCTTAAAATCATAGTTTTCAAAAAGGATCTCTTCGAGATTGTCACAGCCGCTGAAGATATAGCCGCCCAGCCTCTTTACATTTTTCGGAATGGTGATGGTCTCCAGGGATGAGCAGCCGGAAAAAGTACCGTTAGCGCTGTCCATCTCATAGATGCTGTCGTCGTCACTGGAATACACCGCGCCCTTGATCTCCGTGATCCCTTCGCTCAAATGGATATATTTTAGGGACCTGCAGTTTGAAAAAGCCCCTGCCCCCAGCTCAGTGATGGTATCCGGCATGGTCAGCGCCGTAAGGTTGTAGCAGTTTGCAAAGGCTTCTTTGCCGATGGTTTTTACGCTTACAGAGTTAATAGATGAAGGAATGGAAATCTGTGTAAGACTTTTGTCTTTCACCCCGGTAATGGTCCCGGTGGATGCATCAAAATTAAACTTGCTTGCTGCTGTTTCGCTGATGGCAGGAAACTCCTGCTGCCGCTTTTCGATCTTTGCCTGCTCCGTTTCTTTCTCCTCTTTGGAAACTTCATGTACCCAGTCAGGGTCCACATTTCCTTTTCCCTTGACATAAGCCGAGGCAGGGTTCTGGTCCGGCCAGTCCTTCACATCTTCCGTGATAGCGATGTCAGTGGGAATGGCATTATGGATCTTGCTGCTGCCTCGCGGGCAATACAGCAGTTCATCCACCCTGTGGTCGGATGAATAGGCAAAACCTGCCGTCCCTGCATCCAACCACTCAATCTCCTGCTGATAGCTATCATCCTTCGGATCATCCGACGCCGTGGTATCCGCCCAGCACCACTTTCCATCCAGGTAGATCATGTTGTATTCATGGTCAATGGTTTCTCCCTGCTTTTTGAGCCTGTATACAGTTGCAACGGGAATGCCCTGGGCCTGCAGAAGCACCTGGGTCATATTGGAATAGCCGCCGCAGGTGGTAGCATGGGGCTCCGGATTGTCTTTATCCGCTGCCGCGTTTTCTTTTTCCATCAGACCCTGGTAAACCGCCCAGACTTCCGTATTGTTGGGCGCCGGATCATAGGCATCAAAATGCTCCGTATTATACCGGATCCTCTTTACCAGCCAGCGGCTGACCGCCAGCGCCTTTTCCCGGTCTGTTGTGCAACCTGCGGTGATCCTGTCGGAAAGGGCTTTGATGGCATCTTCCCGCTCCCTGGTTTCTGCTTCCGTGTCGCAGTCAAAACGCCACATCTGTGTGTGCTTG
>JAEEKC010000212.1 GCA_016282215.1 Lachnospiraceae bacterium | reverse complement strand
GCTGTGCATCGAACTGGGCATTCCCTTAAGCCGCTTTGAAGAATACAAGGAAGCGGACGGCAGCCTGAATATTCAGAAGCTCCTCTTTGACGGAAAAGACCTGGCTGAGAAAAAGATCCGCCATATGCGAAGCTGCATCGACCAGCTGCAAAATACCTTAAGCCGACTCGACGCCGGAGAAACTGCAGCAGTGCGTGCGCCGGAAACACCGGCATCTGAAGAAACAGATAGTTACGATAAGGTTTAGAAAAACATAAAGCCGGCAAAGCAGTCAAAAGAAATCATTGAATCCGAAACCGTCAATCCGCAAACCAAAGAATCTACGGATTCAAATTCTGTAAAGCAGCTGCAAAGCAGATATGTCATTACCGCAGAGTTTGATGAAGTGACCACAGCCAACCGTTACAACCATATGCTGCTGTCCCTTTTTGTCAATGCAGAAAAGAACGGACAAAGCGCCGGATATCCCACGGGCCTGATCTATGAAACCAAAAACGGCATCACCTCAAAGCTTGTTTTTGCCACACTACAGGGCGACATCACAGACACCTCTGCCCTGCCTGCCTCCTGCCGCATACTGCCTGCGGGAAAGTATCTCACAGATCGCAGCAGCCAGCATCGCATTGAACAGCCGGCTGATGTTTTTCCGATCCTTACAAACAAAAAAGCAGGGGAAGATACCCTGCTCATTGAAACCGATGTCATGGAAGAAAAAGGCGTGAAGGAACTGCAACTGTTTGTGTCATAAAAGCCGCATCAGTTTGCAGTTCTCGATCCCTTCGCTCCAGTACTTTTCACGGGGCATGTCCTTGATCCGGCACACAATGCTGGAATTCATCGCACCATGCCCCATGATCAGAATATCCTTCCCCTCTTTCACCTTCGGCAATACCCTTTCTTCTAAAAACTCGCCCGTGCGCGCAAAGAGATCATCAAGACTCTCTGCTCCCTTGTCTGCCACATAGCTTTCGGGATGAAAGAAAAAATTCCTTACATTACAATCCGGCAGATCAAAACAGTTTTCGATCCCCTCATATTCTCCGAAATTCATTTCCCGCAGTCTGTCGTCATAACGGATCTCGATGTTTCTGCCTTCCAATACGATCTGCGCCGTTTCCTTCGCCCTGATCAGCGGCGAGCAATAACACAGGTCGAAATGCACATTACTGCAAGCTTTGGCCGCCTCTCTGGCCATCTGCCTTCCTTCTTCATTCAGCGGGATATCCGTCTGCCCCTGCAGTTTATGCCGCCCGTTCCAGTCTGTTTTTCCATGTCTCATGATATACAACATAACTTTGTCCTCTTAATTCATCACTAGTTTATCTCTCTGTATTTTCATACCGGAATTTACACTGCCTTCATTACTTATTTTCAACTCCGAATTCCATATCGTATTTTTCATTACAATTATCACCTATTTTTCATCCGTTCCTGTCTTTTTTCTTTTTCAGCAGGAAGGAGGTATCCAGGCCACCGGATTCTTCACTATGCGGATGCGCGCCTGTCTCTTTTTTATACTTTCCAATGCCCTTGCCTGCATTGTCCATGATCGTATTCGGACTGTTGTACATACCGTCATTTATCCCGCCATTCGCAGCCATTTTGCCATTCACTGTATTGCTGCTATACTGTTCTTCCTGTCCTGAAGTATCCGGACTGACATATCCGGGTGCATAATTGCTGACAGGACTTGTCATCTGCTGCTGTTCAGCGTCGTTATGTCCTGCCTGCTTTCCATCCTTCTGTTTTGCAAGCTGACCTGCGGCTGTCGGACCATCTGTCTGTTTCTGCATCTGTCCCGAAACATCAGCCGAGTGGATATCCTTTTGCCGCTCACTTTCTTCCTGCCTTTTTTTCAGATATCCGGCGATAACCCGTTCTAACTCAAACCGTCTTGCGGTCACGGAAATCAGGAACAGGAAAAAGGCCGTCACCAAAAGCGGGATCATCAAAGACCTCTTCGCCTGCATATGGGATGACAGTCTGGTCCAGAGTTTTTCTTCCGGCGTCAGGGTGCGGCCGTAATCTGCAACAAAATCCTTCACTACACTGTCCGATACATCAAACCGGTACTCATCCGGGAACTGAAGCACCGCAGCAGCCCGGCTGGCCGATGTCTGCTCACCGTTTTCCGTCCGGACCGCGCTGATATGATAGATCCCCGGCTCGTTTTCGGGAAGGACTGCTTCAAATTCTCCCGGCTTTTTCGCCACAAAGGAAAGCTCTCCCTGCTTTCCGTCCGGATCGGTATAAAGCCCGGTCACGGCAGAACCGTCCGTATACTCCGCTGCCGTATAAACCGCCACATTCCTGCCGTTTGCGCTATCCTTGACCATCTCGACATGATCGCCTGCCACGGTCTCCATGCCGAAACTAAAGTCGCAGATCCTGCGCCACAGACCCGCATAATCTTCCTGGCCGGAAAAACCGCCGCTCCAGACGCCCCTGGCGTCCGTATTCCAGGCAATGGTCCTGCCGAGCCCGTACTGCCAGACTGTCAGGATCGGATCATCCTTATCGCTTGTCAGCACCTGCGTTGCGCCGTTTTTCGGCGTTGATGCCACATAACCGGAGAGCATGGGCCAGCCTTCTTCAAACAATCCTTTTGCCAGTTCATCGGAAGTATTCACCAGGAGTGAAAAATCACCGTTTTGCAGATAACTCTCTCCGCTCATAAATACTTCTTTTGCAAAGATCCGCGGGATATCCTGCTGCGCATCCGACAGATAAGCACGGCCGCCGCATTCATTTGCCAGCCTGCCGAGCAGCGCAGTATCGGCATCGTCACCCACGGCCACCGTGGAAAGGGTGACCTGATTCTGCTTCAGGACATCGGTCACGGCCCTGAAATCCGTTGTCTCGCCCTGGCCGTCCGTCAGCAGCAGAATGTGCTTCATCTCCGCAGGGCATTCCAATATTCCCTTCGTTGCTTCTTCCAGCGCGGGAAAGATCATGGTACCGCCGCCTTCTGCCACACTTTGGATGCTGTCCTTGATCGCCTGCTTATCTTTTACCTGCACCATGGGAACCTGCCAGGTCGGCCTGTCATCAAAAGTGACCACGCCCACATAGTCCCTGCTGCTGAAGTTGTCTACCGCCCTCGAAGCTGCTTCCACCGCCAGGTCCAGCCTGGT
>JAEEKC010000211.1 GCA_016282215.1 Lachnospiraceae bacterium | reverse complement strand
GCCTGTCAGCCGGATCTTTCTGATCCCCATTTTGACAAGGATCGATGCGATCCTGCAGGTTTCTTCCAATGTCAGAATATCCTCATGCGCAAAAGCCGGAACGCCCCCCGGAGGCATACAGTATCTGCACCGCAGATTACAGCGGTCTGTCAGAGAGATCCTGAGATAATCGATGATACGTCCATGACCGTCAACAAGAAGGCCCTGCGGTTTTTCTCCGGAAAGCCCTTGTTTGCTCTGCATATCCTGATCGTTTTTTTGCATCTGCGTCTTCGTCATTCTCTCTTCTGTCTTCATCTGTGTTATCATTTCATTCCTAACAAAGCTGACTCTATTATCGGTTCATTGGTTGTCGTTTTTCAAACAACATACAACCCATTTATTCATTGATCTTGTTTTCCCCGGCCGGATCATCCCTTCCATATATTCATCCACGTCGGTTTCGTGCTTGAGACGAATCACTCCCGCAAATACAACAGCCTCTCCGTATCCATCCGCAGAGAAAAACTGCCGCTTTGCACCTGATCCTTCACCCGGTTCCACTCTTTTTTATCCAGCACCCAGGACAGCAGCGCATCCGGTGTATCCTCTGTATTCCCTTCAGCCGTAAAGCATACGACCGTTTCGAAGGTATCCTCGATCACCCGGACAAGGCGACATTGAATGACCTCCGGCGCATTCTCTTCTTGCAGACTATCCGGATCCACATACGTAAAATAATGTGCCCTGATCCCGAGATGCGTAACCCCGTCCATCAGCTTCCCCTCCGGGATCCGGATTTTCAGCCCCCAGTCCGAAGCATGGAAACTGCCGTTTTCCAACCTGAAAGCGCGCGAGATATTCTTACAGCCGGTGAGCCTTGCCCCGGCTACGGTCTGCGGATGATCAAAAAACTCCCGCTTTTCCTTTTGCTCTGCAATGCGGCCGTCCTGCATCACACCGATCCTCGCGGCCATTCTGTAAGCTTCATTTCGGTCATGCGTCACAAAGATTGACGGTCCCTGAAAGGTCGCCAGCAGATCCAGTATCACATGCTCCATTCTGGTTCGCATGAAATTATCCAGTGCCGAAAAGGGTTCATCAAAAAGCAGGATCTGCGGTTTTGTCACCAGCATTCTGGCAAGCGCCGTCCGCTGGCTCTGGCCTCCCGACAGTTCGGATGGGTACTGATCTGCCACATCCTCTATGCAAAAACGACTGATCAGTTCATCCGCATAAGCCCTGTCCTTTGCAGCGCAATATACATTCCGGGCTGCAGTCATATTCGGAAACAACGCATAGTCCTGAAACAGATATCCAACTCTGCGCTGCCTGGCCGGAAGGTTGATCTTTTTTTCGGAATCGAAGAAAACCGTGTCGCCCAAAACGATCCTTCCCCTGTCCGGCTTTTCGATCCCGGCAATGCAGCGGAGCGTCATGCTTTTTCCGCAGCCTGAAGCCCCCAGCAGCGCAAAGGTTTCTTCCCCCACCGAAAAACAGCTCTGCAGACAAAAGCTTCCCAGCTTTTTTTCAATATCAACTTCGAGTCGCATGCCGTCCTCCTTTTGAATTACCGGAGTGTTTCGCAAATCCTCTTCCCGCCTGATAGTTCATCAGGATCAGGATAGCCAGTGAAAAAGCCACGATGATCAAAACCCAGCGAAAAGCCAGCTGCCTGTTGCCACCCTGCATGGCGGTATAAACCGCAACGGACATGGTCTGCGTTTTTCCGGGAAGATTTCCCGCGATCATGATGGTGGCGCCGAATTCTCCCAGTGCCCTGGCAAAAGAGAGGACGGCTGCTGCAGCGATCCCCGGCCAGGCTGACGGCAGGATCACCTTCCGCAGTATGGTAAACTCCCCCATGCCCAGCGTCCGCGCAGCATGGATCAGATTATCATCCACCTGCTCAATAGCTCCCCGCGCGCCCCGGTACATCACGGGAAATGAAATCACAAAAGCGGCAATCACGGCTCCCTGCCAGGTAAAGATCAGGTTCAGCCCTCTGCTGATCAAAAAACGGCCAAGTGCGGTGCTTTTCCCAAATAAGACCAGCAAAAGAAAACCCACCACCGTCGGCGGCAGCACAAGCGGGACGGATAAGATACCGTCCACAATGTGCCTGCCCCGCCGCAGGCAGGTGACGCCCCAGGCGGCCAAAAGCCCGACCGCAAATGTGATCACCGTCGAGCAGACGGCGATTTTTAGTGAGATCCAAAGCGGCGAAAAATCCATTACTCTGCCGCCTTTACAAATCCGTATTGTTCAAAAATCTGCATAGCCTCATCACTTCTTAAAAATGCAAGAAATTCCTTAGCTGCCGCTTCGTTTTCCGTCGCCGCCACGATGCCTGCCGGATAGATCACCGGATCGCAGCTGCCTTCCGGCGCCTCGGCCACGATCTTTACCTGATCGGAGGTATAGGCATCCGTTGCATAAACTACGCCGCAGGATACGGCAGAGGTTTCCACCCAGCCAAGGACCGTGCGCACGTCACTGCCGAAATTGGTCTTCTTTTCCACCTCTTCCCAGATACCGAGATTTTCAAATACGGTCTTTGCATACTGCCCGGCGGGCACGCTTTCGGTCTCGCCAAGGCCGATCATGGCCACCTCATCTTTTTTGACATCTTCAAAAGATGCAAGCTCTAAGTCGCTGTCTGCCGGCACGATCAGCACAACCTTGTTTTCAAGCAGATCGCAGACCGTGTCATCCTTCATCAGCTTTTCTTCCTGCAGTGCGTTCATCTGTTTTTTCGCCGCACTGATGAACAGATCTGCCGGCGCTCCTTCTTCGATCTGTGTCTGCAGTGCGCCCGATCCCGCAAAAGAGAAATTCAGTTTCACATTAGGGTGCGCCTCTTCATACATGGTCTGCAGCTGCCCGCAGACATCTGTCAGAGAAGCCGCCGCCATGATGATAAGTTCTGCCTGATCCTTGCTTTCAGTTTCATTTGCTTCTTCCGTCACTTCGTTTTCCGTGTCATCCGTTTTTTCCTCTGTAATCTGTGTATCCTGCGCAGTTTCCTGCCCGGCTTCTTCTGTCTTGTTCTCTTCCTGTTTCTCAGTTACGGTCGTATCGGCAGTTTCACTACCTTGATTCTGATTCTGGTCCGTATCTGCTGCTCCGCAGCCGGCAGTCATGAATAGCATGCAAAAAATGAGCATGCCGACCAATGCTTTATTCATATGTTTTCTCTTTTTTGTTTCCTTTCATATTTTTCAGCAGTTGATTCTTTCGTTTTTTCATATTGGACTTTACGCTATTTCATTATCTGTTTATCGACTCCGTATTTTTTACCGAATTGTAAACATTTACTGCCGCATAAAGGTTCCGGATTTTCCCCCGCTCTTTTCTTCGAGCCGGATATCCGTGATCTCCATTGTCTTATCCATCGCCTTGCACATATCATAGACCGTCAGGAGCGCCACGCTCACAGCTGTCAGCGCTTCCATTTCCACGCCGGTCTTTCCCGTCAGAGAAACTTCACCTGTGCAGCGGATCTCGTGTCCTTCCGGGCAGATCTCAAAATCCACGCTCACCTTTGTCAAAAGAAGGGGATGACAAAGCGGGATCAGCTCCGGCGTCTTTTTTGCCGCCATGATCCCTGCGATCCTGGCCGTCGCCAGCACGTCGCCTTTCGGCGCCGTCCCTTCCGTCACCGCCCGGATAACTGCTTCGCTGACCCTGATCCTTCCCGTCGCCCTGGCGTAACGCTTCGTCTCTGCTTTTTCGGAAACATCCACCATCACGGCTTGTCCCTTTTCGTTGATATGCGTAAGTTGATCCATTTCTTCTCCTCCTGATGGTTGTCATTGGGGACGGTTCTTTTTGACACCCTTGAAAACGGGTGTCAGGTATCGCTGTGTCATTGGTATCATTGGGGGGTGTCATTGGGGACGGTTCTCTGTGACACCCTTGAAAACGGGTGTCACAGAGAACCGTCCCCACCTGACACCCCTGACCGTCCCCACCTGACACCCCTACATCCACCTGACACTCTCCCCCGCTTACTTTCCGAACCCGCAGTTCGG
>JAEEKC010000210.1 GCA_016282215.1 Lachnospiraceae bacterium | reverse complement strand
TTTTGCAAGTGTCACTGCAGACCGGTCCAGCGTCAGGGATAAAAGCGCCTTCGTCTTCTCTTCCGTGACAGGGGCATTACCGCTGCCGGAGCCATTTCCACCACTGTTTCCATCGCTGCTTCCGCCGCTGCTTCCGCCGCTGCTTCCACCGCTGTTTCCGCCGCTGCTTCCACCGCTGTCTCCGCCGCTGTCTCCGCCGCTGTCTCCGCCGCCGTCCCCGCCGCCGTCCCCGCCGCTGTTTTCGCTGACGGTATTGCCGGATACCGTATAACCCTTGATTCGCAGGGTATAGTTCTTTCTGATCACGGATGACACACCGGATGGAATACCCCCGTAGTAATACTTCCCGCTCCCCGAAACATTGCAATAACTAAGAGGTGCCGCATCTTTCCATGCACCGCCTTCCGTGGATTGCATATAGGTCTTATCTTCTGATGTATCGGAATAAAAGAGCCATTTTTGTGAAGAACTTGCCGTAACCGCCTCCTCACAGGCTGCCGCCAGAGTAGCTTTACTACCTTTTCCATCCTGTAGATTTGAAAATACAATGGAAAATTTCTGCCCGGCTTTCAAAGAAACCGTCTGATCAAGTTTTATCGTATGATATCCCCTATAAGGCAGACTGCCGGTCTGCGTGCTGACAAGGGTTCCGCTTGTCGGCTGGTCCTCATCCGGATCCGTATAGACAGACAATGTGTAAGACAGGTCGTTTGAATTGATCCCGATCCCCACAGCCTGAAGCGTCTGATCTGCTTCCGTTGCCTCATAGATCGCCGAGCCGCCGGTTAACAAAAGTCCGTAAGATCTGTAGTTTGCATTTCCGTCATACTGATAGATATTCTCGTAGCTGTCCGGCGCCTCGCAGTCAAATACAAAGGCATATTTGTGGGTGGAACTTCCCGCAACCTGCCGCAGGCTATGATCTTCATACGATATCCAGAAATACCCGTTTTGTGCGCTTGATGCGCTTTCTTCGCCATAACTGTTGCGTATCAGCCAGGCCCCGTTCTGATCCGGTCTGTGCCCTTCATTGAAATATTCCTTTGGAAAATCATCATCCCAGCCCACGATCACTACATTATGATTGGTCGCCCAATTGGAGGTATTGGCATCATCAAAGAAATAGCAGTCATGCTGCGGATTATCATAGACAGACCCTGCCGTCCGGTATCCTGTTCCGACTGCGCCATATTTCCGAATCAGTGCTTTAACCGTATTCCTGATGCCTTCATCACTATAACTGCTGCCGATATCGATGATATAAGCGTTTTGCAGATGTGCGCTGTCTGTTTCATATGCTTCAAAGGTAGAGTTCCCACTCACTGTCAGACCGTTTTTATCTGCGTTTTTATCTGCATTGATCACCTCGTAAGGGGCAACTTCCTCCGCGACAGGCCCGCACCAGGAGGCCAGATGCCAGATCGTGAGCATATTGTTTCCGCCCACATTCAGATAATCATTTTCTCCATAATAGCTTGCCACATTATAATCCCCCGTAACATGGCCGAGGGGATCGGAAAGAATGCCTTTATTGAAAAAATAATAGGCCAGGTGTCTCTCGGAAAAGTCTGCCGCAGTGTCATATACGCCTTTTTTGATCAGTCCGATCTCCGAACAGCCAAGCGCACCGAAACACCAGCAGATTCCAAGTTTTCCCTGATCACGAAGAGCCGGGAGAAGACCGGCATTTCTCGGATCATATTTCGCAGGCAGATCGGTTTCGTCTGCCGGGGCATTTGTTTCGGAATTCAGTCCTTCGGAATCCGGTTCTCCCAAATTCCGTTCGTTTGGATTCAGTTCGTTCGCGTCCTCTACCTGATCCGTCTCCCTCGCGATCCCGCCAAACTCTTCATCGGACCGTTTCCTTTCCCGCAGCAGCGGCGCGCTGTTTCCATCTGCTTTTGCATACGATGTATTATCCTCTTCTTCCAATCCGACCACGGAAGCGGCATCAACCGGCTCATCTTCCGACAGATCGAAATAATCACCTTCCGCAAAATCTGCCGTTGCCTGTTCATATCCCGATCCGTTTTCCGTCGTCACAGCAGCATAAACTCCCGGGCAAACGCAAGAAAAGGCAAGCACGAGTGAAAGTCCCATGCCTGCCCATCCTGCAAAATTCTTTCTTTTCTTCCATTTCATGCTATGCATTCCCATTCCCTGCCATCTCACTTTGGAAGCGGCGCTTCTTTCCTGGCCTTGAGTAGTTCTTCCTCAGCCAATTCCAGCTCTTTTTCCGCTGCGATCTTCTTCTTTTCCGCTTCGGCCCTCTTCTTTTCCGCTTCCGCTATCTTTTTCTCTGCTTCGGTCATCTCGCCCGGCGCCGCATTGTCCGCTCCCTCCGAGAGCGCCTTTTTGCTTTCGTCTTCTTCTCTGACAAGACGCATGATCTTTTCTTCCTCTTTTGCCTTCTTACTCTTCTTCAGAAGGGCGGGATTCAGCTCTTCCATATAAGCTTCATAGGCGGCAAGGACTTCTTCCGTCTCACCGTCCATCTCAATCTCTCCATCGTTGAGCCAGATGACTCTGCTGCAAAGGCTCCGGATCGTTTCATTACTGTGCGAAACAATGATAACCGTCCTGTCCTTCGCTGAGATCAGATCCTGCATTTTCCGGAAACTCTTCTTCTTGAACTGGATATCGCCCACACTGAGCACCTCGTCGATCAGGATGATATCCGTCTCCATAACAGCGGTGATGGAAAAAGCGAGTTTCGAATGCATACCGCTTGAGTAAGTCTTTACCGGCATATTGATGAATTTGCCAAGACCCGAAAAGTTCACGATCTCCTTATATTTTGCATTGATCTCTTCTTTGGAAAAACCAAGCAGCAGACCAGAAAGATAGATGTTTTCTTTCCCTGTCAGCTCCCCTTTAAATCCTACGCCAATAGAAAGCAGGGATATGGAATAATCACCGATATCGATGGTTCCCTCATCGGCTGAAAAGATTCCTGCCACGGAACGAAGGAGCGTTGACTTGCCGCTGCCGTTCTTTCCTACAAGGCCGATGATCTCGCCTTTATAAACATCAAAACTGACACCCTTAACCGCTTCGATCTCCTCAAGTTTTGTTTTCTTCAGGGAAAAGAAGCTCTTTTTGATGCCTTCTACTTTCACTACCTTATATCGGATGTGAACATCCTTAACTGAAATGACAGTTTCCTGATTCATGCCTGTCTCCTGTAAATAGATATTGATGATAATACATAAAGCACTTCGCACGCAAGCAAGCTTGCAGCGGTCTCATACTTTCGACCCTATTATCAGATAATCTTCACATAACTGTTTTCATGCTTGGTGATGATCTTCGTACCGATCACAGCTACAATGGCGCTGACCACGGCCCAGATCAAAAGGCCCTTAAAGCTCGGTTTTTTCTCGTACAGAATGCACCTTCGCATGCCGCTGACAAACAGGGCCACAGGATTGCCGTACAACATGATCTTGTTATAAGGTTCCGGCACGCGGGTCGTAATATCATAAATGATGCCGGACAAATAGAACATCAATCGCAAAAGAACGCTGATCAGATGCGCCAGGTCATCGATGTAAACACCGAGATTGAGCACGATGGAGCAGATCGCATAGGTCGTCAGAAGATGCACCAGCACCACCGGGATTGCAAAGATGATCCTGTAGGTCAGATGAACATGATAGATCGGGATCATCACGATGACCAGCAGGAAAGCGATACACATCTTGAAGCCTTCCTCCATCATGGTATTAAAGATCAGGATATACTTCGGCAGATACACCTTGGTAATGGTTCCTTTGTTTTTCCTGACAAGGCGCACGCTCTTGTTGACGCAGGCGCTGAAAAAGTTCCACAGATTCAGGCCGATAAACACAAACAGCGGGAAATACTTCTCGCCTTTGCCGAATACGACCAAAGATACAAAGGTATAGACCAGCATGAACAGCAGAGGATTTAAGATCCACCACAGCCAGTTCAGACGGCTGGTCGCCACGTCAGCCTTCAGGGAAGACTTGACCGAAAACAGCATACAACTCTTATAACGCTTTATGTTCGAAATAAACTTCTTCA
>JAEEKC010000209.1 GCA_016282215.1 Lachnospiraceae bacterium | reverse complement strand
GATAAATATAGCGGTTTGGGTTGAGATGCACATTATCTGCTTGTAGCTGAATACACAGACAACAACCCCGAACCAGCAGACGGAAGCCATAGAACAACTCCTGAGGCCGCTGCAGAAAATCAAAGTGCCGGTCCATGAGATTGCCATGATGATGTCCATTGCCCTTCGTTTTATCCCGATCCTTTTGGAGGAGACGGACAAGATCATGAAGGCACAGATGGCAAGGGGCGCCGATTTTGAAAGCGGTAATGTGGTCAAACGGATCAAAGCCATGGTGCCCATTTTGGTACCGCTGTTTATATCGGCTTTCCGAAGGGCCAATGATCTGGCCATGGCCATGGAAGCAAGGTGTTATCAGGGCGGTGTGGGCAGAACCAAGATGAAACCGCTGAAATATCATCTGCGGGATACGGCAAGCTACCTGGTCCTGATCGCATATCTTGTGCTGGTGGTCGTGACGGGTAAGTTTTTGGAATTGCCGCTGTAATCGGTCAAATATATCACTTTTCCGCGTTCTTTATCACGAATTCTGTACGATTTGTTTGGATATGCGTATTTACAAATACAATATATTGGGGTTATAATAGGAAAAGTATTGGGAAAAATATGTCCTTTTTGAGGTGAAACATGGAGCAATACGTGATCAAGGGGGGGAATCCCCTTGTGGGCGAAGTAGAGATCGGCGGCGCCAAAAACGCAGCACTTGCGATACTGGCAGCAGCTGTCATGACAGATGAAACCGTCCGTATTGAAAATATACCCGATGTCAGGGACGTGAATGTGCTGATCCAGGCTATGGAAGAGATCGGTGTATCCGTGGACAGACAGGATCGACATACAGCCGTGATCAATGCGGCAGGGATCAGTGACCTTGTTGTAGACAATGAGTTTATCAAGAAGATCAGGGCATCCTACTATCTGATCGGTGCACTCCTCGGGAAGTATAAAAGAGCAGAGGTTGCGCTGCCCGGCGGATGCAACATCGGCGCCCGTCCCATCGATCAGCATCTGAAGGGCTTTCGGGCCCTCGGAGCCAATGTGCGGATCGCACACGGCAGAGTGATCGCAGAGGCAGAGAAACTCACAGGCAGACATATCTATATGGACGTGGTTACCGTTGGGGCCACGATCAATGTCATGATGGCAGCGGCACTGGCAGAAGGTCGTACCATCATTGAAAATGCTGCCAAAGAACCCCATGTGGTTGACCTGGCGAACTTCTTAAACAGCATGGGTGCCAATATCCGCGGTGCAGGTACGGATGTCATCAGGATCCGCGGCGTGGAAAAACTCCATAAGACAACCTATTCTGTCATCCCCGATCAGATCGAAGCGGGCACTTTTATGTTTGCGGCAGCAGCTACCAAGGGCGATGTGACAGTACGCAACGTCATCCCCAAGCATCTTGAGTCCATTACCGCAAAACTCATCGAGCTTGGATGCGAAGTCAGAGAGTCTGATGATGAAGTCAGAGTCGTGGCCAAAGGACAGCTGTATCACAGCCATGTGAAAACTCTCGCTTATCCCGGTTTCCCGACGGATATGCAGCCGCAGATCACAACGACGCTGGCGCTTTCCGACGGAACCAGTATCGTGACGGAAAGTATTTTTGAGAATCGTTTTAAATATGTGGATGAGCTCGCCAAGATGGGAGCCAATATCAAAGTAGAAGGCAATACCGCCATCATTGACGGTGTCCAGAAATATACCGGAGCCAGGATCACGGCGCCGGATCTTCGTGCAGGTGCAGCCCTTGTCATTGCAGGGCTTGCCGCAGAGGGGATCACGGTCGTTGATGATATCTATTACGTTGAGCGCGGCTATGAGGATTTTGACGCCAAGCTTCGTGGACTCGGTGCACAGATTGAAAAGGCTGAGTCAGAGCGGGATGTGAAGAAGTTCCAGTTAAAGTTAGCTTAAGGAAAGGGATCAAGGAAAGTCGTGGCAAAGGAATTCGTTGTAAAAAAAGCGGATCCCCGCATGAAACGCGTACCAATATTTAAGCTGACACCGGGCATGGTGACCAGTGAGGATGTTTATACAGCAAACAACCAGCTGGTTGTTCCCAAGCGAACTACGCTGACTGATAAACTGATCACGAAACTGGAACTCTATGATGTGCTCAATGTCCGGATCGATGAGATCGAGACGGAAGCCCGCAAGAGCAAGGGTGCGGCGGCACAGATCGTTTCTGCCGATGCGGCACAGCAGGAAGAACCGGAAGGGCAGTCCTATTCCGAGATCATAAAATCCAGTCCTGAATTTATCGAATTCCAGGCGCATTTCGATGAGGCGATCGATGGCTTTAAGAGCAGCATGAATGCGATCTTAGAGCAGGGTGAGCCCATCGATGTCAATGATGTGTTCCATAAGACCATCGATACCTTTGATATGGAGCACAACAATTCTTTCGGATTTTTCCACTTTTTACAGAATATGCGTCAATACGACGACCTGACCTATGCGCATTGCCTGAATGTTTCGCTGATATCCAATGTGCTTGCAGGCTGGCTTCATATGTCCGAAGAGGATCAGAAACTGGCGACCCTCTGCGGTCTGTTTCATGATGTCGGAAAACTGACGATCCCGGATTCCATTACCAAAAAGCCGGACAAGCTCACCGACGAAGAATACAAGATCATGAAGAACCATACCGTTTCCGGGTTCCGCCTTCTGCAGAATCAGGATGTGGATGATCATATCAAAAATGCCGCTCTGATGCATCATGAAAAATGCGACGGCAGCGGGTATCCCATGGGTCTGAAGGGTGAGCAGATCGATAAATTTGCCAAGATCGTAGCCATTGCCGATGTCTATGATGCCATGACGGCAGCCAGAGTCTACAGAGGCCCGCTCTGCCCCTTTACCGTGATCGAGATTTTTGAAAAAGAAGGTCTCCAGCGTTACGAAACAGAGTACATCCTCTGCTTTTTGGAAAATGTGGTACAGACCTTTATCAATAACCGTGTCAAACTGTCCAATGGTCTGATCGGAGATATCGTGCTTATCAACAAGCAGCACCTGTCCCGGCCGATGGTACAGTGCGGCTCCCAGTTCGTGGACCTGGCGCAGGAAAAAGAGGTGTCCATCGAGAGTTTTGTCTGATGAGATCGCTTTTTCTGCTTGACGAAACAGCTTCTATAGAGTATATTATGCATTGGAAAACTACATAGCAATTTCCTTATTCAGAGTGGTGGAGGTACATAGGACCTGTGAAGCCACGGCAACCCCCGAAAGGGAAGGTGCCTAGTCCTGAGCGATATACCGGCGTGAGCCGATGATCGAACAATAAGGGGATCGATGATAATTGACGGGTCCGCTTATTGTGCGGGCCGTTTTTTGTGACTGTTCAGAACCATGCAGATTTGCAGAAATACAGGACATGTGCTTGCATAATGGACTGTGTGTTTGCGAATGGGTTCTGAATGGTTACGATGTTTATACACGAAAGGAGCAACCATGGAAAAACGTTTATTTACTTCTGAATCCGTAACCGAAGGACATCCCGACAAAGTCTGCGATGCCATCTCCGATGCGGTACTGGATGCCTGCCTTGCGCAGGATCCCTTAAGCCGTGTGGCTTGTGAGACTACAGTCTGCACCGGCTTTACCCTGGTAACGGGAGAGATCACCACGAAGGCACAGCTCAATGTGCCGGATATCGTAAAAAAGACCATCCGCGAGATCGGTTATGTCGGCGGCGACATGGGCTTTGATGCTGACGGCAGCGCAGTCTTTGTAGCGCTTGACCAGCAGTCTGCTGATATCGCCATGGGCGTTGACAAAG
>JAEEKC010000208.1 GCA_016282215.1 Lachnospiraceae bacterium | reverse complement strand
GGGAGATGGTGAAAAATGCAGAATAAGTTTTCAGATAACCGATCTTCAAATAAGAGATATAATCTATGTCGGGATTCGAAAAAACCAATTCAAAGGATGATGCACAAGTGTTAAAAGCAAAAAAGGGGCGACATGAAAATACATATCACAAAAAAATATCTATGGTTCCCGATCGCAAAAAAGGGCAAAGTATCTAAATTTCATTTTTACTGTAAAGATCAGAAATTCCGGGAACTGGATATCGCATACGGACTGGATCATGCAGATTTTTATGCTGCGATGGATGTGACCGGGCTGCTTGGAGAGGACATCACAATAAACAGTGAAATTGCGGATGAAGCGCTTGACGGGATCCTGTGTAGGGATGACCTGCCTTCCTATGAGGATACGAAAAGGCCGCTGCTGCATTTTACGCCGCCGGCCGGATGGATGAACGATCCGAACGGATTGTATTTTGACGGGATGTATTACCATATGTATTATCAGTGGAATCCATACGGAACCGAATGGGGAAATATGCACTGGGGTCATGCCGTAAGCAGGGATTTGATCCACTGGGAGCACCGGAAGGTAGCGATCACGCCGGATGAATACGGCACCGTTTATTCCGGCTCGGCCATAAAGGACGAGAACAATGTGGCTGGTTACGGGAAAGGAGCGGTGTTGTATTTTTATACCGCATCCGGTGGAAGAAACGAATGGTCAAAAGAAAAAGGGAACCTGCACACGCAACGATTGGCAGTTTCTACGGATGGCGGTGATACGCTGGAAAAGAAAGGCCTTGTTATCAGCCATATCAGGGGTGAAAACAGGGATCCTAAGGTGTTTTTTCATGATGAAAGCCGGGCCTTCATAATGCTTCTTTATCTGGATGAAAATGAATTTGCCATTTTCCGGTCAGAAGATCTTTGTCACTGGAAGGAAACCCAGAGACTGTCATTTGACGGTATGTGGGAATGCCCGGATCTGTTCAAGCTGAAAGCAGATGATCCGGAAAAGTCTGAGAAATGGGTGTTCTGGTCAGCAGATGGTTTCTATGTGGTCGGGAGTTTTGACGGTTATCGCTTTGAGGCAGAGTCCGAGGTTCAAAAAGCGTATGATACGTCTTTGCCCTATGCTGCCCAAACGATTTCCGGGGTAAAGGAAAGGACGATCAGCATCGCCTGGCTTAGGACATCTGATGAGAGAGGAAATTATCGCGGAATGATGTCGATCCCGACGGAGCTTTCCCTGAAAAAGACTGATTCAGGATACCGGTTAGCTTTCGAGCCGGTAAAGGAACTGTGTGATCATCTGAAAACAGTCCGGCTGCTGATTCCGGCAGGACAGGCGGCTGAAATCCCGCCCATGGAAGAGCCTGTAATCTGGCAGATACAATGGGAAGAAGACGGCGAGAGGCATATCAAGATCTGTGGTAAGGAGATCGTCATCCCAAATGCGAAAGGGATCACGACGCTGATCATCGATACAGGTATCATCGAATACTTTTCAAATGACGGACTGATATATGGTGTCAATGAGGGTGTCAATGGGGACGGTTCTTTTGGTGTCATTGGGGACGGTTCTCTCTGACAACCTTGGAAAACAAGTTGTCACAGAGAACCGTCCCCATCTGACACCGAACCGTCCCCATTGACACCATGATCACTTGATCGCCACTAAGACGGCATCCTTCGGATCAAAAGCGTCTTCGTTATTGAGATCATAGGTGCTGCTCATGCCGGCAGCCTTCACGGCCTGGTCAAAGGGGATATCCTCTATATTGCTCAGAAATACAAGGGTGTTGTCTTTGTCCATGCCGTCCACCCTTCCGGTGATCTCAAGCCGGTATTGATAGGAATGAAATTTCGTTCTCCATGTTCCGTCAGCCATTTCAAAATAGCGGACGATCGTTGCAAACTGATCTTCAGCCGGTTCCTCACCTTCTGATCCATCTTCTGATGCGTTAAGGTCGGTCACTTCATAGACGTTCACGATCTCGCCATCGGCATAGTCCTTCAAATTGAAACTTTCATCTGTTTTTTCTTCCGCTTCTGTTATGCCGGGAACAAACTCGGTCACATAGGTATCACCGGTAGCGCGGTCAATATAATACCGGATCTGTGCGCCTGTGTAGGACCGGAACATAACCACGATCTCGCTGTCGTCACTGGAGGAAATATCCCAGTATACCGGTGCTTTACCGGAATCTTCAATGCTCTTTAAATCCGGATTATTGATGTAGCAGTAATTTTTGATCGCAGTCAAAGCCAGAACGTCATCTATGCTCGTTTGTTTTTCATCCGTTTGCTCTTGCGCAGTATCATCAGTCGTTTCCTCTTCTGATTCAAGGAACAGATCATCTTCGTCTTTTTGGGCACCGCATCCGGCTATCCCTAAAATCAAAAGAAACAGCAGTAGTAGTTTGGCTTTTTTCATGGCATATATCTCCTGAGATGATACATACTTTCCCGAGTACCATGGTTTTCCGTTATCGGGATTATATTACGATTGGTGGTCTTTCATAAAGAAAAATGTAACACAGCACTCTGCCTGTTTCAAGTAAAGAAGGTGTATTGATCTCGGAAATACTTCATTCTTTTCTCATTTCAACCATCTGATCATAAGTGATTCCGTATTTTTTTGCAATGTTTTGTGCATAGGATTTGGAATCCGGCGCGGATCGTTTGATCTTGAAGGTATTCTGATTGTCCCGGATCTCCATGACCAGAGAGACCACACTGCTTTCTCCTTCCCATTCGTTCATTTCATCGAGGGATCTTGCCACTTCATGGATATGGGTGTTAAAAATGACCGAGGTCCCCATCTTTTTTAGGATATGCAAAAGGTCCTTGGACAGATACAGTCCGTCCACTGCACTGGTGGTGGAATAGGTCTCATTAAAGAGGATCAGCGTTCTTTCATCCGCTTCTTTTACGATCTCACGGATCCTGACGGCTTCTTCCCCAAGGCGTCCGTAATTAATGGTGAGATTTTCATCAATAGGGAAGTGCGTCAGAATGTTGCAAAACGGTCTTCCCTCACATTCAGATGCCGTGACAAAGCTTCCCACCGAAGCCATGACAGAGATGATACCGAGCGCCTGTTCAAGGATGGTCTTTCCACCGCGGTTCGGCCCGGTCAGGATGAAGAGATTCTCCTTTGGTGAAAATGCAAAATCATTTTTCACGATATCGGTTTCACCCGAAAGAAACAGCCGGATGTTGTACAGATCTTTCATCCGGAAGGTGATGCCGTTTTTTGTTTGATTCTCTGTCTGTTCTTTTGTCTTTTCACTCTGATTGATCCCGTCTGCCGTCCCGGCGGTTGACGTTATCTTCGGAAAACAGTTTTCCATTCCCTTATCCTCCAGACGCCGGGCAAAGCGTGCCATGCAGGTATAAAAGGTCAGTCCCTCGTACATCTCCGTCAGGAAGGATCCGTCCAGATCGATATATTTTTTCAGAAAGCTTCGGATCCTGAAAAAGTGATTTTTCAGATGCTTTTCCATGAGAGGCGTCATGTTCACAAGCAGGGGATCCTGAACACGTATGGTCTGATTCATCCTCACGGAATTGGAAGCGGTGGAATAACTCAGGATATTTCCGATGTTTGCTGCCACTTCGGCAAGGGTGTATTTCGAGCGCAGCTTATGATCCACAAACTCCATGGCGGCTACGGATTCCACGTTCAGATCCGGGGTGAAATTCACAGCGATGAGCGCTCCCTTGACCACGGAAAGATCCGCAAGCATCTTCTCCACATCTTTCTTGGCTGTCTCGAAGTTTTCATCCTCCACAACCTGCTCAAGCTGCGCTTTTAATTTGCAAAGACCGGCAGAATTGACGGTATGTTTGCGTAGGGCCTCTACCAGTTTTTCCGAAACCTTAATGTAGTTGGAAACCTCCCGCAAATTTCCAAGAAGAGAATACAAAAGATTTTCACCGGGCGCCGTAAAAGATGCCCTTCCGTAATCCTTCAGCGTTGTGATCTGGCCG
>JAEEKC010000207.1 GCA_016282215.1 Lachnospiraceae bacterium | reverse complement strand
TGCCATAGGGTT
This sequence comes from Lachnospiraceae bacterium, assembly GCA_016282215.1. Classification (GTDB taxonomy): domain Bacteria; phylum Bacillota; class Clostridia; order Lachnospirales; family Lachnospiraceae; genus RGIG7926. The sequence continues at coordinate 5,977 of JAEEKC010000207.1, read as the reverse complement.
TCCTTTATAATCCTTCGATTTCAGGATATCTGCTCGAGTATCTCTTCTGCTATTCTGAAAACTTCCTCGCTACTCTGCTCCGCACTCAGCTCTTTCAGCGCAAGAGCCGCCTTCCTGATCTTACGGTCTTTTTCGATGCAGCCGAGTTTTTCTTCATACTCTCTCAGGATCTTGTCACATCTGTGGATCTGATCATGGATCCCCTGTCTGGAAATTCCGTAAGTCTCTGCTAACTCCGAAAGGGACAGGTCGTTGCTGATCGCATCTTCATATATCTCCTGCTGCCTCTTTGTCAGAAGCACACCATAATAATCAAATAAAAGACCCTGTTCTACGATCTTCTCCATTTTCATCACCGCGGATAATCATACAACAAAGAAATACCCCCTGTCAAGTATTTTTTCTTGACAGGGGCATTCGTATTTCTTCCGTATTCTGATGCCGGTCCCCTCCGGGCTACCTTGTTACAGGATGTTCATCCTTATTTTTTGACTGTCACCTTTACCTTCTGATATGCACCGTTCTGCGCATATACATAGATGTAACAGGTGCCCTTCTTCTTCGCCGTTACTTTCCCGGCAGTATTGACGGTGGCAATCTTTTTGTTGGTGCTTTCATAGCGGACTTTTCTGTGAACGTTCACCTTCAGCTTCTTGGATTCCGCTATTGCTTTTCCTTTCAGTTTGAAGATCTTGCCCTTCTTTGCCAGGGTCACCTGATTCTTTTTCGCCGCAGTGGTGACTTTCTTGAAGTTGCATACCTTTCCGCCCTTGGTAGCCACATGCACGGTGTTGGAAGTTCCCAGATGTTTGTTGTTTTTGTCAAAAGCGGAAACCAGGAATTTATAATAAGTTCCTTTATCCAGTCCTGAATGTGTATAAGAAGTACCGGTCACGGATGTAATGCGTTCATAGTGGTTTTCCTTGCCGCACTTGTTTCCGTAGATCACAAAGTATGCCGCGTTCTTCGGTTTCTTCCAGGTAATGGTGATGGCATTCTTGGTCGCCTTTTTCTGTTTTGCAAACAGGAATCCGAAGGTGGTACCTTTCGGGTCATCATCATTTTTCAGAGACTTGACAAAAGCTTCAACCTGACCTTCGGTTGCGCTGCCGTCAAGCGCTGCGATCGCCGGTTCCGGTTTGCTTTCCTCTGGCTTCTGTTCCACCGGCTTGCTGTCATCCACCGGGTCGCCGGGGCCTGCAGGGATCTCGGTAGTTTTCAGCGTCATAACGGAAGAATAGGCAGAATAATCGCTGTACGCCGTGCCTTCCCCATAGCCCTTTTTCTTCTCATAACTGTAACGGAAACGGAATTCAATCTCGGTTCCGCTGGGAACCACCTTGCCCGGAAGCTGGAGATAGATCATCTTTGCACTCATATCGCCATTCTTGATGCCAGAGTCACCATCCAGTGCGATCCATTTTTCTGTTCCCTTGATACGTGCCTCTGCAAGGAAACGGATATCGCCTTCATCCACAAACAGATCCGTCCACTGGTTTTTAAGGTTATCCGTCACCGTCTGTGTAACATAGGCTACCGGTCCTCCGTTAAAATCCTCTCCCGAGAGACGTAAGTTTGATACAACTGGCGCTGCCATACTGAATATATCCATTTTGTTTCCGCTGGATACTGCTGTGTCTGACCATCCGGAGCAATAGTTGATATCATTTGTTCCGTCAAGGGGTCTGACCGTAACAATATAACGCACTCTGACATACATAGCATGTGCGCTGAAATCGATCTTTATGTACTTATCCCCTTCCGAGTCCGTTTCGATGGTATACTGTCCTACCTTCAGCTGATCCTTCAATCCCGGAAATGTTCCGTTTCCGTTCCATTCCTCACTTGCTTCCAGATCGGCGATCCCTCTGAATACCCACGCCCAGTTCACGATCTCACTTGATACACCAAGATCCATGGCATCCCAGACGCCGCAGGTCCGCTCTCCCGCTGCATTCTGACCGAAATTATCCCAGTCCGCTGTATATTTCCAGTCACTGACCGAATCAAGGGACCAGTCCATCTGCGCCTTTACCCAGATATCTTCATAGCCCAGGTCATTCACCTTTTTCTTCCACGCCGTCTCATCTGTATCGCGAAGCGCCAGAAACTGGTTCATGGAATCACCCATGCTGTAGGTCAGATTCATGGCTGTGGGATAATCCCTTCCCTTCATCCAGGAAACCGCCACCCTGCCCGGTGCCTCAAGCGTAAAAGGAAGTTTCGGATCATCCGCTTTTGCCTCGTATCCGATCCCGAATACCCCCTGCATTGTCAGCAGCAGGGCCAGTGCCATCAGAACAGAAACAATTCTCGACCACACTGGCTTTTCAAAACACTTTTTGTTTTTTCCATTTTCCATCATTCCATTACCTCCCCTATTCTATTACGTTTTTTCGTCTTCGAATTTTTTACAGGACTACATATTTCCTTGGTTATTTATTCTGTTTCACCGTTTTTTTCTCACCCGGCTTTTTACTACCTTGATACATAATTCTCAGTTTCGTATCACATCATTCACAAAATCACTTTTTTGCTCTCTTTTCTTTTTGGTCTCTTTTATCTTGCGGTCACACACCGCCTGCCAGTGTTACGATCAGGTTTGCAATCTCCTGATATGGACGGCCGCTGTCCTTCACGATCTGAATCACACTTTCATGCTCCGGATAGATCTTCTTGATCTCTCCCACATCACAGATCTTGACTTTTGCGGGGCCGTAAGGTGTTTCCACCTCTTTGATCTGCCTGCGGAGAACACTGCGTTCCATTTTGATCTTCCGGATCCCAATGGTCGTGGTATGTGTAAAAATGATCCGCTCCAGTTCTTCGATCTTTTCTTCATCACAGATCACATTCAGCTGACTGCCGGGTCTGTTCTTTTTCATATAGACCGGCATTGTGAAAGCATCCCTTGCACCGGCTTCCAGCAGCTGATCCACCACAAAGCCCAGGGCTTCGCCGCTGCAATCGTCGATATTGCTCTCCAGTTTCCAAATGAATTTTCCTGCAGGATCCGAGTTTTGTATGCCATCGCTAACTTTTTTATCTGCATCATATATCAGCATGGCCCGCAGGATACTCAGCCTTTCATAACTTCTCTTTCCTGCTCCGAGCCCTATCCTTTGGATCAGAACATTCTCCGGCAGCGCTTCATCCGTCCGGATCGCCGCTGCGATAGCTGCACCAGTGGGTGTAACCAGTTCTCCTTTTACATTTGTCAGTTCCATGGGAATGTTATATGCGCTGATGATATTTGCCGTTGCCGGAACCGGGATCGGCAGGATCCCATGCTGGCAGCGAACCGTCCCATATCCTTCGCTGAGCTTCGGTATGATCGCCTTGTCGATATCGAGCAGGTCGAGACAGACCGAAACCGCAATGATATCCACGATGGAATCGATAGCGCCGACTTCATGGAAATGCACCTGATCTTCCGGAAGACCATGGGCTTTTGCCTCTGCCTGCGCTACGATGCGAAAGATCTTCTTTGCGGTATTTTTCGCGCGGTCACTGATCTTAGTTCTATCGATGATATCAATGATCTCCGCCAGACCCCTGTGTTCATGATGATGGTGATGATGATGGCCGTGATCATGATCGTCATGATGATGGCCGTGATCGTGGTCGTCATGATGATGCCCGTGATGGTGGTCATCGTCGTGGTGATGCTCATGGTGATGCTCATCGTCGTGGTGATGCTCATGGTGATGGTCATCGTCGTGATGATGCCCGTGATGATGCTCATCGTCGTGGTGATGCTCACAGCTCACCGCCTTGTCATGACCATGCAGATACTCCATGTCATGATCATGGTTCTCATGCGCCGCATCCAATACCACGTCAAAATCACAGCAATCGATGCCGCCTTTATTCACGCGGCTGATCTTTACAGAATATCCCTCCGCCGGGATTGTAGACAGGGCCTGCATAAGCGCCTGCTCATCGGCCCCCAGATCCAAAAGCGCAGCGACCGTCATATCGCCGCTGATCCCCGCATTACATTCCAGATACAGTGTTTTCCCCATGCACTGCCCCCCTGAATTCATCAGTAATTTATCGACTCAGTATTTTCGCACCGGACTTTGCACTATATATATATTCAGTCCAGCACTTCGTTCAGACTTCCCATCCGATATCCAAGCAGATCCAGGGTTACGTACGAAAACCCGATCTCCCTGAGTGTATCGGTCACTCTCTCCCGGATCCCCGGCCGCATCAGTTTTTCAAACTCTTCCGGTTTCGTTTCGATCCTGGCGATGGTCCCGTGCATCCTGACACGCACCGTCACAAGGCCAAGGTCTCGCAGAAGCTGCTCTGCCCGGTCGACCATAAACAGTTTTTCTTCCGTGATCTCCTCGCCATAAGGAATCCGCGAAGACAGGCAGGCTGCCGATGGTTTATCCGCCGTGGGAAGATCCATCTCTCTTGACAGATACCGGATCTCCTCCTTGGTAAAGCCGCACTCCTTCAGGGGACTTCTGATCCCCAGTTCCTTCAGCGCCTCTGCGCCCGGTCTGTAATCCTTTGCATCATCCGCATTGGAACCTTCGATCACATCACTGATGCCGTTTTGCGCCGCCACCACGATCAGCCTGTTAAACAGCGCCTTTTTGCAAAGATAGCAACGGTTCGGCGGATTTCCCGCAAAGCCCGGCACGGCCAGCTCCGAAAACGGAACCATCAGCTGTGTGATGCCGTTTTGATGACAAAAAGCTCTGCTCTGCTCAATATCCCTCTTCGGCACAGACAACAGTTCAGCCGTAATTGCAACTGCTTTCTCTCCCAGCACGGCAAAAGCCGTGGCCAGCAAAAAGGTGGAATCCACCCCTGCCGAATAGGAAACAGCAACGCCGTTGTACTCAGAAAGCAGCTCTTTGAGCGCTTCATACTTCGCCATTGCTCTTTTTTCAAATTCTTCTTTCGAAACTGCTTCGATCTTTTGTAATTCGTCCATATCCCCCACCATTACATTGGTCTGAGCTTTACCCGGCATCATCTGCCCGGTCTCATCCCACTATTGTGATTCTTGATCGCTTTCCCCTGTTATCATTTCATCCTGCTGATCTGTCAGTCTGATCTTCCCACAGCCAGCCGGTTGATCTGCGTTGCCATATACCCCGCGCCGTATCCGTTATCGATATTGACCACTGCGATTCCGTTTGCGCAGGAATTGATCATGGTCAAAAGAGCGGACAGCCCATTCATCGACGCGCCGTATCCCACCGAAGTCGGCACGGCGATCACCGGATTTTTCACAAGGCCGCCGATCACGCTTGCCAGTGCTCCCTCCATGCCGGCCACAGCAACGACGCAGTTCGCACTTTGGATCCTGTCAAGGCGCGCCAAAAGCCTGTGCAGGCCGGACACACCGACATCGTAGATCCTGTCTACCTCAGCGCCGAAAAACTCTGCCGTCTGTGCTGCTTCTTCCGCTACCGGAATGTCAGCCGTTCCAGCGGTGCAGACAGCGATCAGTCCCTTTCGCTCTTTATCCGGCTTTTCCAGCTTCATGATCCGCGATACTTCATCATATGTCACATCCGGCAGCACTTCCTTTACGATCTTAAATTGTTGCTGCGATGCTCGCGTGCCGAAAACCTCGCCGGTTTCCTCCACCATTTTCACATAGATCTCACGCAGATATGCGTCCGGTTTCCCGCTGCAAAAGATCACTTCGGGAAATCCGCTGCGCAGCTGCCTGTGGGTATCGAGTTTGGCAAAACCCATCTCCTCAAAGGGTTGGCGCCGAAGAAGTGCTTCCGCCTCTTCCACTGTGGTTTCGCCGCGCTGCACGGATTCTAAGAGATTATGTATATCCATAGCCTGCCTACCCCTCATCAGATTACTATCCCTGCCAGTTCATGAGTTCCTCGCGAAGTGCCGCAAGAAGCTGATCTTCCGGCAGTTTTTTGATCACTTCGCCGCCTTTGATCAAAAGGCCTTCCCCTTTGCCGCCGCAGATCCCGATATCCGCTTC
>JAEEKC010000206.1 GCA_016282215.1 Lachnospiraceae bacterium | reverse complement strand
GTGGTGGACCAGCAAGACCAGCAGTGACCTTGTGGAAAAACTCGCTTACGAGGATCCCGTCACCGGTGGTAAAAATGACAACTATTTCCGCGAGGTAGCCAGCCGCGCCATCTGGGAAAACGCCAGTATTCCTTTTGTGGTAACCCGTTTTGATATTGCCAACTTCCGTTACATTAACGAAGCATACGGCCATTCAAGGGCGGATGAGCTGCTTAGGATCATCGACAGAGAAAGCAATAAGATCTTTACCGGGCGTGAGATCTGTGCCAGAATGACGGCCGATCAGTTTTTGCTCCTGGCAAGGAACGATCAGCATTTCGATGCGAAATTCGAAGAGCTTCTCAGGATCATAAATGACCAGGCCAGGGAGATCGGCATCATGTTCCCAATCCGCTTAAAGCGTGGCGTTTATCCGATCCGCAGGGATGATACGGATATCGGTATCATCATCGACCACGCCAATGCGGCAAGAAAATCCCTGACGGGTGATGAAAAGCTCCTGGTTGCAACATATTCCGAGCAGATCATCAGTCAGATGTTCTTAAACGATAAGATCGAGTCTGAGATGGAAAATGCCATGAAGACAGAGGAGTTCAAGGTCTTCATTCAGGCAAAGTGGGATATCAAGAATGACCATGTACATGGCGGCGAGGCGCTGGTGCGCTGGATCAAGCCCGATGGTACCCGTATTTTCCCGGATCAGTTTATTCCGGTATTTGAGAAAAACGGTTTCGTGGAAAAACTCGATATGTACATGCTCGAGCAGGTATGCAAGCATCAGCGGCAGCTGATCGATGAAGGCAAGCGGATCTATCCGATCTCCGTTAACCAGAGCCGCCTCTTGATGCATAACCCGGATTACCTGCCGCAGGTAGAGCGCCTGATGAAGCGTTACCGCATCCCCAATGGATTTGTGGAGCTTGAGATCACGGAGACCGTGTTCCAGGATGAGCGGGAACTCATGATCAGCACGGCGAACGAACTGAAAAAAATGGATATCATGCTTTCCATGGATGATTTCGGTTCCGGTTATTCGTCATTGAACATGCTCAAGGATGTACCGTTTGATCTGATCAAGATCGATCGTGAATTCTTCTCCGAATCCATCACCTCCAAAGCCAGTGTCTGGATCCTTCGTAAGATCATCGAGATGGCGGAAGGACTTGGGATCCGCACTTTGTGTGAAGGCGTGGAAAATCAGGAGCAGGTCAATCTGCTGCGCGACCTGGGCTGTTACTATGTACAGGGTTATTTTTATTCCAAGCCCATGCCCTTCCATGAGTACATAGGAAAGTACTGCGACGATTTTGAAGGCGGCAAAGAGTATTATGACAAGCTTTATGAAGAACAGGCCAAGGCCCGTGAGAAGCGCCGCAGGGAAGAGGAAGAAGAAAAGGCAGTCAGTGCCTCCAGCGCCGTAGAGGAATTCAAGAAGACTTACACCGCATCTGCCAAGGAGGAAAAACGCGAGACCGAGAAGGTAGATCAGAACGGCAAAAAGCTTTCATCCGAGGAGATCAAGCTGGCATATCTGGCCGGCGCCGGCAGTAAGCAAAAGGATGCCGAAAAAGACGGAGATGGCGGGAATGATCAGTCTGAACCAGGCACGGCAGGTGCAGAGGAAAAAACAAAGGAGGAAGGGACTGACCGGCAGGATAAACCCGCAAAACCTGTCAGTGATGCTACAGAGGCAGTAAGGCAGGCGAAACTTGCAAAAGAAGAGGCTGAAAGAAAAGCCCGCGAGAGGCAGGCGGCAAAAGAGGCTGAAAAAGGCAGGCCTGTCATGTCAGCGGCTGAAGCTGTGATGATGGCAAAGCAGGCCAAAGAGGAATTGGAAAAGCAGCATGTCAAAGGAAATCATAGTGATAATAAGATAGAAGATAAGACAGAGGAGAAAAAGGACCAGGATGCCTGATGGTGAGAAAAAAACAGATACCATTCTTCTTCATAGCTGCTGCGCGCCTTGCAGCAGTTATTGTCTTTTGTATCTGACACGCAGCCTGCGGGTGACGGTTTTTTATGATAATCCCAATATCACGGACCGGCAGGAATACGAGAAACGGGTTGCCGAGCAGATCCGGCTGATCGAGATCTATAACCGCTATGCAAAAGAAGCAGCAGAAAATATGCCGGATGACGGCGAAGGTGGCTGTGACATCGGCCTGAAAGAACGGCTGCTGGGTGAAATGGAAAGCCTGAATTCTGAGCGTTTTCAAAAGCACCCCGATCTGGCGGAATGGATCGCGCAGCAGCTTGCCTTTCCGCGCTATGAGATCGGATTTGAAAAAGGCCCATATGAACCGGAGCGGTTTTGGCAGATTGCGCAAGGTCTTGAAGACAGCCCGGAGAGAGGACCGCGGTGCCATAAATGCTACCGGCTCCGCTTGGAGGATACGGCAAAGGCAGCGGCGGGTTTTGACTTGTTTGCCACGACACTGACGCTTTCCCCGCTGAAGGATGCAAAGGCGATCAACCGTATCGGCTGCGAGATCGCTTCGCAATATGAAACCGCTTATCTGGAAACGGATTTTAAGAAGAATAACGGCTATCTGATATCCATCCTGTTATCAGAGCTGTTTGGGCTATACAGACAGAACTATTGCGGATGTGAGTTCTCTAAGAATAATACAGTCAAAGCGGCTGACGGATCATAAGCGCATGGATCATCAGTCATAATATGCAAAAGGAGTAAAAAAGAAGTATGAAAGCATTTTTACAGACAGTAACAGAGCAGATGCAGGCGGCATTTGAGCAGGCGGGTTATCCGAAGGAGAGCGGCGTTGTGACGCTGTCCAACCGGCCGGATCTGTGCGAGCTGCAGTGCAATGGAGCCATGGCTCTTGCAAAGAGCGCCCATAAAGCACCTTTCGTGATCGCGCAGGAGATCGCAGATCAGCTGGCAAACGTGTCCGGGGAGGATGCGGTTTTTTCCAAGGTGGAAGTGGTAAAACCCGGATTTTTGAATCTGGATGTTTCGCCTGTATTTTTGGCAAAGTATTTAAGTCAGATGGCAGCGGACGAGCGGCTGGGCGCGAAGGAGCCGGAAAAGAAAAAGAAGATCATCATCGACTACGGCGGACCGAATGTGGCAAAGCCTTTGCATGTGGGACATCTGCGTTCGGCAGTCATCGGGGAAGCTGTCAAGAGGATCGCACGTTTTGCCGGACATGAGGTGATCG
>JAEEKC010000205.1 GCA_016282215.1 Lachnospiraceae bacterium | reverse complement strand
CCCAGGTCTCTTGCTGCCACTTCAAAGGAGCAGCGGGTTCTTGTGGATGTCTTTTCAAAGATCAGGGCCACGTTTTTTCCCCGCAGGGTATCATGGATGATGCCGTTTTTCTTTTTATCCTTATAGTCTGCTGCAAGTTCTACCAGGTATGCGATCTCCTCGGGCGTGAAATCGAGTAGTTTGAGGAAGTCGCGGCCCTTCAAGTTGATGTTGTTCATGATGTTCCTCCGATTCGAGAAGTATTTTTGCCCCTCATCCGGCGCTTCGCGCCACCTGTCTCGCCTCCCGGCTCGGTCCGCGCTAAACGCGTGCCACTGGCACGCAGCGCCCCCAGAGGGGGAAGGCTTTTCGTTTTCGAATATTTATAGGTTTCGTTTTCCTTATGACTTCACAACTTCCTTGAAGGTAGTCGCCAGGGATGCGATGCCCTGCAGGTCGGAAGGTACGATGATCTTGGTAGCCTGGCCGTTTGCCATCTTGCCGAAGGCTTCAAGGCTCTTGATCTGCAGGACTGCATCGTCTGCGCCTGCTTCTTTGATCATGCGGATACCGTCTGCATTAGCCTGCTGCACTTTCATGATGGCTTCTGCCTGACCTTCTGCCTCGCGAATCATCTTTTCCTTCTGCGCTTCCGCTCTCAGGATTGCGGACTGTTTTTCAGCCTCTGCCTCGAGGATCGCGGATTCTTTCTTACCTTCAGCAACAAGGATGGTGGATTTTTTCTCGCCCTCTGCACGAAGGATGGCTTCACGGCGTTCACGCTCTGCCTTCATCTGTTTCTCCATGGCATCCTGGATGGCTGCCGGTGGAATGATGTTTTTCAGCTCTACGCGGTTGACTTTGATGCCCCAGGGATCGGTTGCCAGATCCAGGGTGGTGCTCATCTTGGCATTGATGACTTCACGGCTGGTCAGGGTCTGGTCAAGTTCCATCTCACCGATGACGTTACGAAGGGTGGTGGCTGTCAGGTTCTCGATCGCCATGATGGGATTCTCAACGCCGTATGCATACAGCTTCGGGTCTGTGATCTGATAAAATACGATGGTGTCGATCCGCATCGTAACGTTATCCTTGGTGATCACAGCCTGGGGTGCGAAATCCGCTACCTGCTCTTTTAACAAAACCTTCTTGGCTACGCGGTCCACGATGGGCATCTTGAAATGCATTCCCACGCCCCATGTCCCCTGATATGCACCGAGGCGCTCAATAACATAGGCATGTGCCTGGGGCACGATCTTGATGCAGTTGATCATGATCCATGCGATAACCGCCAATAAGATAAGTACAAAAATCAATCCTTCCATTTTTTCACCCTCCTGAATTTATCATTAGTTTATTGACTCCGGATTGTCATACCGGACTTTACAGTACCAATTTTTGTAATATTTCGCTCCGGGTTTGAGTAACGTCCTGCTTTACAGTTCACTGACTGAGCCGGTTTCCTCGACGATCAGTTTTACGCCCTCGATGGCCCGGACCACAACAACTGCTCCGACTGCGATCTTGGCATGTTCGTTGGCCGCACGGGCTGACCATTCTTTTCCGCCGATCAGCACTCTGCCGAGGTTTTCGATGTTATTGATATCTGCAACCACAACGCCTTCTTTTCCCACCAGCGCATCGGAATTGGTCTGTACGCGGTCCTTATTGAAGTACTTGACTGCAACGGGCCTTGTAAAAAACAAAAGCACGAATGAAACGACCAGAAATGCTGCGATCTGCACCGCCACTGGCAGGTTCAGAAGTGACAGGATAAATGCCACTGCCGCGCCCCCGGTGAACCAGATCGTGGTCAACCCCATGGTTGCGATCTCGATCACCAGTGTTATGATCAGGATCAGGATCCATATTCCGGTCATGGAACCGGTTAATCCGGACATATAATCGCCTCCTTAATGTATCATTAGTTTTATTCCTCCGGTATTTTCATATCGGATTTTACACTGTTAAACTAGGTTATATGTAACTAATCATACCGCATTTACGTGCAAAAAACAAGACTGCGCTTTTGACGGCGCAGTCTGTTTTATGTAAACTACATTCTTTGATAACCTGTAAGGCTTTTTTTATTTCTTCTTTAACTTCACGGTTCCCGGTATACCGCCCTTCTTCAGCATCTGCCGGAAAGCGGTCAGTTTCTTGCCCTTCAGGGACTTCGGATAGTAGACCGTGGCGTTTTTGTTGATGTTCGCAAAGGCTTTCTTGCCGACTTTTGCCTTGGTCAGTTTGGTGGTCTTGAAGGTGATGGTCTTGAGTTTCTTATTGCCCGCAAAAGCGTTCTTGCCAATCCTGGTGACGTTTTTGCCGATAACAACGGATTTCAGTTTCGGGCAGTTTTTGAAAGCGCCTTCGCCGATAGTCGTCATGGCCGTACCGTTTACTTTTACGGTTGTCAGGTTTTTGCAGCCGGCAAACGCATTGGTTCCGACAGTTGTTACGTTTTTGCCAATGGTAACTGTCTTCACTTTTTTGTTATTCTCAAAGGCCTTCGGCGCGATTTCCGTTACCTGCGCTGTGGTGCCGTCTGAAAGCTGTACTTCTGCCGGGATCTCGACCTTCGTCGCTTTTTCTTCCTTGCCTTCCGGCTCGGTATAGGTAACCGTAAGAATCTCTTTTCCGCTCGCATCTTCGGTCTTGCCGGTCACTTCGTATTCAGCTTTGCCGTCCTTTGCTTTCACTTCCGATCCCACCGGATTCGTTACAAGGGGATCCGTCTCTTTATCGCCGGCCTGTCCGCTGCCGGAAGGCGAAAGTTTGGCGATGGTTTCGGTCTTTTGGTATTTGCAGGCTGTGCAGGTATAGGTCATTTCGCCTTCTGCTGTTTCTGTTGCGTTCTTTACCACCTTGCCGGTATCAAAGGTATGCGCCGCTTTGTCCATCACCTGTCCGTCGCCGCCTTTGCATACGTGCCAGTGGTTTGTCGCATCGCTCACCCACTTGGTGGTGTCAGCCGTATGGGTATGCGTGGAAGAAGAATCATTTAACCATTTTGCATAGGCTGTGACATCGCCCCTGATCGGCTGATCAAAGTCGAATTCAACCTTATAATCCCAGCTGGTATACCATCCTGCAAACTTTTTCCCTTCCTTTGTGGGATCGGCAGGCTTCGTTGCCTTCTGTCCTGTCAGGACTTTCTGCGGCTGCACCTCGCTGCCGTTATTTGTATTGAATCTAACAGTATATTCGATAAAGTCCGGTCCCGGGATCTCATTCCCGGTTGCATCAATAACAAACTGGCCGATGCCGGCCCATGTGCCTGCGGTGATCTCACAGTCTTTCAGCGTAATGTTTGCAACAAGTATATTGGTCACTCCCATGCCGTTTTGTCCGTAAGCGAGGATCTGTGAGTTTTCTATCACCATCGTCGAATTGCTTCCCGCCTTGATGAGACCGGTTCTCGGCTGAAGTTTACTGTCCTTGATGGATACGGCAACGTTTTCCTCCCCGCAGTCGAGCGCAACCTCCCCGCTTTGGTTTCCGATCATACTTCCGGATATGATAAGGTTCTTGCCTGCGCTTATGACGGTATCGTACGGTCTTCCATTCGGGCCGCCCCACTCAGTATCCCTTTCAACGACGGAGTTTTCGATGGAAACTGTATCCTTTGCTTTGATGGACGTACCGATGAGCGTGGCATCCTTAATATGCAATGAACCTTCCGGGCAGATTTCAAGCTTTGATGCGGTAATGCCATCGATCGAAACATCTCCGAGCGCCGTCACGGGAAGCTTAAACGGTCCGTCATAGGGAACGCCGTCCGTCACATAATTTTCCGCATACACTGTTTCCTCAATGCTGCCGTCTCCAGAGATCACCAGATCTCCGTAAGCTCTCACGAAATCTGTCGCCCAGGTATCCTCTGCCCGTATTGTATTGTCACCTTTCAGTACGATAGTAAGCTCCGGCAGATCGCTGATGATCGCCGCTTTGTTAAAATTCTCATAATTGTCAGGATCAGAATAAGGCGAACACCAATGCGGGACCATGTTGCCTGAAACGGTCGCATTCTCCAGCGTCAGTATCGATGTATCCGGATCAAACGTAGCCGTTCCGTCTCCGCACTGAACAGAAAGTTTTTTATCGGTAAAAATCTCACCGCCTACCGTCAGCGGGTACCTGTGAGCCGTTGTATCCGCATTAAACAGGTAAGCATATGCAGGATACTGTTCCTTGTAACCGATCAGCAAGTCTGCCGGCACATTGATCACAAGATCCATGCTGGTTCCCTCAAACAGTGAGTACCCAAGACTGCTCCAATAGTTTACCACATCAGCAGGATCTAAGTTGATCTTCTTCAGGTTCGTACAGCCTTTGAAGGAACAGCTGACCGAAATACCCTGAAGGGTAAGTTCTGTAAGACCTGTACATCCGGCCAGCGCTTCTGCATCATAGTCTGTAATATAGCTCACAGTTTCCTTTCCGAATCCGGTCTTAATATCCTTCACTTTTGCCGCAAGCGTAGGATCAGCCTTTCTTGCGTCAACCCAGCTGGCTACGCCATCGTTGTTCAAAAACCATAGCGTACCGTCATCCTGAAGTTTATAGCCGTTCTTTTCCAGGAATTCTTCGGTATTGCTTTCCCATTTGGCATAGACAACTGCTTTGCCCCCGTTATTGCTATAGTTCGCATCGTCAAGCTCATATCCTTCATACAGGTCAGCCGCGCTGTCTTTTGTCAAAAAGCTTCCGCTGGCCTTTTTCTCCTCACCGCTGTAACCGTCTTTATAGTAGAAATTATAAAGGGTATCTTCCTTAGCACACCAGCCGAGGAATGTGTCATCCTCTTTCGTGGCAATGACATCACCGTTTGCGGTATCCAGGTTGAAGTCATAGACAGGATTCTGGGCGTTGGTGCTGTCCTTATTGACTTCAAGCACCCACTTATCCCTGCCGTTTACCTTGCCGCCATTACCGTAAAACGCAACGGTAGGACCATTTTCAAATTCCGGCTCCGTCTTAATATCACCATAGCCTTTGAAATTCCTGTCTGCGCCGCCATTCGTCACGATATCAGAATCCCAGCATACCGTTATATAAGAATAATGGTCATCTGTATCTATATTTTCATCCGCTATGCCCGACCACTTTTTAAAATGATATCCTTCCTCAACAGGGTTCGGAACCTTAATCACGTATTCGGTGTCTGTGATCCAGTAATAATCCGTAAACTCCGGCTTGCCCGACGCAGGCTCCGGCCAGAAATACGTGTCATCTGTATTCCCTTCGGCCGGATTGCCGATATTGTATTGAACTGTATAGTAGGGTTGTAAAAAAATGACTGCAAGACTGCTGAACGCATTCCCGTAACCATCACTTCCACTGCCAAGTCCCCAGAGAAGGATCGGACATTGCGTCTTATTCTCAAACTTCGTCTTGAATGTTACGGTCTCCGTTTTCCCGTCACTTGTAAAATACTTATTCACCTCACCGATGCATTCAACCTCTCCTTCTACTTCAAAATCATCCGCCAGGCAGTCATAGGATGTCCAATATCCGTCATAATCCCTTGACAGAATATAGAGATCGCTCAATCCAAAGTATGCATCCGGATCATTCTCAACATTTACAACGGGAAATTCAAATGTATCCCCCGGCATGATGAGCTCGTTTTTACCATAATAATTAGCCTCATTCTCTTTCAAACTGAACTCGTGGTGTATCTTTTTCGTTTCTCTTTCTGCAACCTCATCCGGCTTCACGGGCTCTGCTGCAAACACCGTAACGGACGACAGAATGAGTGTCATCACGGCGATCAGCAAAAGCCTGATGCCTGTTTTTGTTTTTCCGGTTTCTTTCATTTTTGTGTACCCTCCTCTCCAATTGATCATCTGATCTATAATGTGTGCATACTCGCACATTCATATAATCTTTCTTATTATATCACCATATGCACTCTCTTTCCACATGATTTTGTCGTTAATTTTTTTATTTCTGTTTGATCCTTTCGATGCTGATTCTGCGATATATCCAGTCAGATAGTCTAAAATTGCTGCAGGTCGTTCTTTAATCTTGGTTTAACTTATCATCGCATGGCGGGTTGGTGCGAACATTCCGCACTATCGTGCTTCATGTTCTTGCACCCGGCTAATGTCTGCTCGTGCGAGCACGGCATACATTGCCGGGTTGGTGCTACAAAAAAAAGCAGCCTCCCGTCAGAAGGCTGCTGCATTTTCCCTGTTTATTATTCTATTTAGTTCTGTCAAATATTATCTGCCATCAAATATTCTGTGCTATTAATGCTATTTCATCAGCCGCAGTTCAATCTTACCAGAAGGTATGATTACCGATCGTAATACCGCTGCCGCCTCTGCCAAAGTGTGTAGCGCTGCCGACATTGGACTGGCCGCTGATGGCTGCCTGTGCTGCCTGGATGCAGGATGATGAAGGTCCTGCTGCTACAACTGCGGCTACCTTACCGTTTGTTGCGGGCGGGAACTGGGAAGGCTGCGTAATAACTGCGCTGACGCTTCCGGGATAAGAACCACTGCGTACACGGTTCATAACAACCGCACCAACTGCAAGCTGTCCATCATAGGATTCCTTGCCTGCTTCACACTGGATCAGCGCCGCAAGAAGGGTTACATCAGATGCTGCTGTATCAACTGCGCCCTGATTGGATGTAGACGTTCCTTTGGACTTCTTTGACTTTTTCGCTTTTGCTGCTTTTTCAGCCGCTTCTTTTTCTGCTTTTGCTCTTTCTTCCGCCTCGATCTGCTCTACTGTCTTACCGGTAGGGATCGTAAAGGTCGTGGTTACAAACTCAGCAGATACATATCCGATCTCTCCATTGTATTTCACGCTGACCCAGTCACCGAGTTCCTCGACTGCTGTCAGTTCCTGTCCGTTTGCCGCAAGATCGATCACTGCTGAATCGGTGCTCATCTCTCTGCGGATCTTAAGTGTATCCGTTGTTACGGTAGCGGTCAGTTTGCCCGCTTCCTTGGAAAGGTCATCTGCTTCATCTCCGAACAGAAGGAACTCATCGTTGGTCCATCCTTCCACATCACCGCTGCGAAGTTTGGTCCATCCGTCTCTTCTCTCAAGGATCTCGCCACCGCTGTTGGCCAGAAGCTTACCAACGATCTCAGAATCCTCGCTGGGCTCTTTTCTCACATTTACGGAAAGTTCCACATCAGCCATAACGATATCCCCGGGAATGCCATCCACATCCGATGCATCCACATCAGTGATAATATCAGTCAGGATCTCACCGTCTTCGGTAATTCCGTTCTCATCAGCAGGTACCTCTGCGTCTTCTGCGGGTACAAACTGCTCTGTATCAGCCGTGATATCAGTATCTTCAGTCTCTGTCAGTGTATTGTCCACTGCGGGAACATCGCTCTGTGTATCCGTCGGGATCTCTGCCAGATAATTATGTGCGCCGGCTCCAAAAAGGTTCTCAGTGCTGTCATCACTGTTTCCGTAGATAGACTCAGAAGAAGCAGGGGAAAGCAGATTGCCTACACCTGCATGAAGCAATGTTTCTTCATCTGCAAGCGCAAAAACGCCACCGCCCAGTACTAATACGGATGCGGCTACGGTCGCGATCATGATTCTGTTTTTCTGCTTCATCTGTCTCTTCATAATTCTGTTTCTAATGAATTTAGTTTCTCTTGAATTCAATTTCTTCTTAATAAACTGTAGTTATGTAACCTTTTCGCAATCTTTTGGGCTATTTGTTACAAACTTGTTACATTCATTGCTGCTATATTAACAACTTTGGATGATTTTGTCAAATTTTCGTGGGATTTTCCCGTGATTGTATACAAAAAAAGACAATTCAGAAAGAAAAAGTGATAAAAAGAACGGATTTGTTACAAAGATTTGTATCTTTCTCAGGCTTATGGTTCATAGTTTTCGGATCTTCTTCGGAGCTCATACATCAAAAGAGCGCCGGATACGGCCGCATTCAGCGACTCTGTCTGTCCATCCATGGGAATATGGACTCTCCCGTCACAAAGCGCCGCTGTTTCCGGCAGAATGCCGCTGCCCTCATTTCCGATGATAACAGCAGCGGCATTGGAATAATCAGTCCGGTCATAACGCTGCGAGCCGTCAAGGGTGGCCGCAAAGACTTTCACGCCACGCTCCTGAAGCGCTTTGATCACACTCTCGCAATTTTCTTCTTTTATATAAGGAAGACGGAAGATCGATCCCATCGTTGAACGGATGGTTTTCGGATTAAAAAGATCTGCACAGTCTCCTGCGAGAAAAACGCCATCCATGCCTGCGGCCTCCGCAGTCCGAAGGAGGGTTCCCACATTGCCGGGATCCTGTACGTTTTCCAGGATCAGATAATTCTGAGAAACCTTACGTTCTAAATTGCAGCCGTTATTTTCTTCACTTGTGTTTCCTAATGATCGCGCATGTTTCGTATCAGCCGCTATTTTACATATCTCATCCAGCGTATACACCGGCTGCCTGACTACCGCCAGTGCGCCTTGCGGATGCTGCGTATCGCACATCTTTGCAAACACGGGATCGGCAACGATCTCGAAGACCGGTCCGGATCCGGCAGCGGATCCATCAGCTGTCTCTTTTAATAACAGACGCTTTATTTCTTTGGCCTCATCTGTCACCGAAAAGCTCTCTGAAAAATAGAGTGACTGCAGAAGATTCGGCGGGACTTCCCGCACGATCCGGATCCCTTCCACAACAAAAAGACCGCTTTCCCGGCGGGCACGCCTGCGGGAAAGCAGTGAGATGACTTCTTTTATCTTTTGGTTGGTGTGGGATGTGATCATAATAAAAGTTTAACTTGACAGCGCGCGGCTGATCTCATATTCGTACTCATCGATCTCTTTGTGCATCGCCAGGGCTTCGTCAATATCAAAATCCAGGAATCTGCCACCAAGGTGTCCGATGACGCGGTTGGTCTTGCCTTCGCAAAGAATGTCCGCAGCCATGGCGCCCATGATGGATGCATAAAAACGGTCTTTGCAGGTCGGGTTGCCGCCGCGCTGCATGTAACCGAGGATGGTCGCTCTGGTCTCCATGCCGGTTGCTGCCTCGATCCGTCTTGCCATGGAAGTGGAGTGGCCGATGCCCTCCGCATTGATGATGATGTGGTGGGTCTTGCCCTTTTTGCGGTTATCAATGATATTGTTGATGATCGCCTGTTCGTTATAGTCGTATTTTTCGGGAAGCAGGATATCTTCCGCGCCATTGGCAACACCGCACCAAAGTGCAATATATCCTGCATTTCGGCCCATTACCTCGATGATGGAGCAGCGTTCGTGGGAGGATGAGGTGTCGCGGACCTTGTCGATGGCCTGCATTGCCGTATTGATGGCAGTATCAAATCCGATGGTATAATCCGTGCAGGCGATATCAAGGTCAATGGTTCCGGGTATGCCGATGGTATTGATCCCCTGTTTTGACAAAGCCTGCGCGCCGCGGTAGGATCCGTCGCCGCCGATGACAACAATGCCGTCGATCCCGTGCTTGCGGCAGATATCAGCGCCCTCCTTTTGACCCTCTTCGGTCTTAAACTCCATACATCTGGCCGTTCCGAGGATCGTTCCGCCCCTTTGAATGGTATCGGATACGTCTCTTCTGTCTATATCCACAATATCTTCGTTCAAAAGACCCTGAAAGCCTTTTTTGATGCCCTTTACCTTGACGCCGTTGCAGATGGCCTTACGGGCAACCGCACGGATCGCTGCATTCATACCGGGCGCATCACCGCCGCTGGTCAGTATACCGATGGTTTGAATCTTTTTATCTGCCACTTGAGAATTCCTCCTAATAATGATCACATCACTTATCATATCTCAAATCCGTACAATTTGCAACTAATCTTGTGTTGTCAAGTGGGGACGGTTCGGGGGCAGGTGTCAGATGGGCAGGTGTCATTGGGGACGGTTCTCTTGGTGTCATTGGGGACGGTTCTCTCTGACAACCTTGCAATACAGGTTGTCACAGAGAACCGTCCCCATCTGACACCGAACCGTCCCCAATGACACCACAAGGTTGTCAAAAAGAACCGTCCCCAATGACACCCCCAATGACCCCCAATGACACCTATAATAGTTTTACGTTTTCTTCGCCGAACAGCCCCTTCATTTTTTCAAGCAGTTCCATGGATGCAGTCACCCCCTGGCTCGGCGGATAGATCTTCTGCTGCTTTTCTACGGTCAGGACAACGGCAACGGAATCCTTGCCGGGGTGCTCTTTGATCATTTTGGAAAGCTGCGGCTCCATTCCGAGGTAATAATCCATATCCGGGAAGGTGACCACGATCCTTCTGGGCATTTCATCAAACAGTGAGATCTTCGAGGCGATCAGTCTGCCGCCTTTTTCTTCCTCAAGCTGCACCCGGCCTTTGACAAAAATCCGGTTGTCCACCTCAAGTTTCCCGGAATAGGTTTCGTATTCCCGCGGGAATACGATCACTTCGCAGCTGCCGTACAGATCCTCAATGGTAATAAACGCCATGATCTTGTCACTTTTGGTATATTTGATATTCTTTTCGGTCAAAAGTCCCCCGATCACAGCTTCCTGTCCGTCGGTGATATTGAAGCCTTCTGCCGAGTTTACCGCATAAGCAACGCCGCCGGCGGCCTCGGCAGTTTCCGGATCTGCCGGGGCAAAATCCGTGCTCTTCGCGCTGATGCGTCTGCGCAGAAATTCGCTCACTTCGTCAAGCGGATGTCCGCTGATATAAAAGCCGGCCACTTCCTTTTCAAATGCCAGAAGCTCGCTGCGGGAATACTCCGGCAGGTCCGGCATGGATATCTCAAATGCCTTTTTATCTTCTTCACTGGCCAGATCAAACAAGCTCATCTGGCCGGCAAAATTATTCTTTTTGTCTTTGGAAAGCTGATCCATCAGGCTGCCGTAAATAAACATCTGCTGTCTGCGGTTTCCGGGAAAGCAGTCAAACGCCCCCGCTTTGATCAGGTTTTCCACCACCTTCTTGTTCACACTGCGTTCCTGAGTACGGGTGATAAAGTCCTGCAGACTCGTATACGCCCCGCCGGCCTCGCGCTCCTCCACGATAGCTTCGATCACCGGCCTGCCCACGGATTTGAGCGCCGAAAGCGCAAACCGCACTTTTCCGTTTTCCACGGAAAATCTCGCCTGGGAAGCGTTCACATCCGGCGGCAGGATCTCAATTCCCATCTGCTTGCAGCTGACGATGTACTCCGTTACTTTTCCGGAGTTATCAATGACGGAGGACATCAGCGCCGCCATGAATTCCACGGGATAATAGTATTTCAAAAACGCCGTCTGCATGG
>JAEEKC010000032.1 GCA_016282215.1 Lachnospiraceae bacterium | reverse complement strand
CCGGAAGATAACTTAATGATTTCTATACAGCGATAAGGCGTCTATGAGTAGAAATACTTGTAGGCGTCTTCTTTCACTTCCTATTTCTATTAGCAAAATTATTTGCTTTGTCAATAATAATCCTTCCTTTTACATATGGTGTTATAGCATACATTTTTGCATACCGCCCTTGACATAAATGGTATCTTGTACTATTATAACCGTAGTAACAAAAACCATTAACGTGCAGGAGGCAAAAAATGAGTTATCAGTGTTCCAAAGAAGAAAGAGAGTTCTTAGATCAATATGATGCATCCCGGTATGAACGGCCTTCCGTCACAACGGATATCGTCGTTTTCACGCTGGACGAACTCGACAGACTCTCTGTCTTATTGATCAAAAGGGGGCAATTCCCGTATAAGGACAGATGGGCGCTGCCCGGCGGGTTTTTACATACCGCAAGAGAATCCGTTGATGACTGTGCGCGGCGGGAACTGATGGAAGAAACCGGGATCGATAATGCCTTTTGCAGTCAGCTCTATACCTTTGGCGAACCAGGCAGAGATCCCCGCACTACTGTCATCTCCGTTGCCTATATGGCGCTGATCCCCAAACACAAGCTTCAGATCAAAGCCGGGGACGATGCAAAAGAGGCCAGCATTTTTCAGATCCAATATGATGTGGACGGAATGCATTTTATTAACTCTCAGATGACGATCAGCGAATCCGATCTCGCTTTTGATCACGCCGACGTGATCCGGATGGCGATCACCAAACTTCGAAACCGCATTGATTATGAAGATGATGCTCTCGCTCTTTTAAAAGATCAAAATGAATTTACGATCACAGAGCTGAAGAAAATCCACGAGACGATAAAGAATAAGCCGCTTGATCTTCCGAACTTTCGAAAATCATTCCTGCGGGATTACGTAAAGACGGGAAAAGTCAAAGAGCTCGACAAAACGATCGTTTCCAAAGGCAAGCCGACAAAGCTTTACAAACTGATGGGAGGTGATGTGTAAGATGAGTCAGATATCAGGATTTTTCGGCGGCAAATTCATGCCGCTGCACAAGGGACATCTGTATTGTATCGATGTCGCTTCAAAACAGTGCGACCGGGTGGTCGTCATCATGTTCATCAACAGCGACGAAGAGTTTGAGATCTTAGAAACGCATAAGGAACCTGAGCTCAAAGTAGAAAATCGTATCCGGCAGCTGGAGCGGGTCTGCGGGCTCTATGACAATGTATCCTTTCACATCATCGATGATACCTACTGCCGTACGCCGGAAGGCGTCAACGACTGGGCTCTGGAAACGCCCCTTGTCAGGCAGTATCTGCCGCATATGGACTACGTGTACTCCAGCGAACCGCAATACGGAGAATATTTCTCACGGGCCTACCCGGAAGCAACTCACGTGATCGTGGACGAAAAAAGGATTCACTATCCCATCAGCGGCACCATGATCAGAGCCATGAAAATATTGGAGGAGAAAGAAAAATGGATGGTATGACAATGAATAAAAAAATGAATAAGAACATCTATAAAAATGCAGACGAAATGAATGCGCTGCAAAAGATCATCAAATCCTTTCAGAGCCTGAAATGGTATGAGATCACCATGTGCATCATCATGTTTGTCATCGCGATCTACTATGCGATCAAGCCGCAGGAGGATACGCCGCAGTGGCTTGCGATCATCAACTTTATATCGGGACTCTGCGGTATCATGTGCGTGTTCTTTACCGCCAAAGCGAACCGGATGAACTTCCCTTTTGCCGTGATCAATACGACGGTCTTTATCATTTATCTGGCCTATTTCGGTATCTGGGCAACCTTCTGGCTGGAAACCGTAGTGTATTTCCCGTTGAATATCATTTCCTGGATCGGCTGGTACCGGCACAAGGATGAAGACGACAGGCTCCTGGCCAAGTCCAAAACCCTGACGCTCTGGCAGCACGCCGTCGTGACCGCCTCGATCATTGCCCTTGCCGTTTTCGTGCACTTCGTCCTTTCCTTCCTGGCCGGCGATACCTGGATGAAATTTGCAGCCCAGTTCGGCTGGAATGTGACCGTGATGCAATGGCTCGATTCCGCGATCTTCGCCATCGGGATCGTCGCTTCTATCCTGGAGCTTCTGCGCTACAAGGAACAGTATATCTGGTGGATCATCACCGATGTGATCGCAGTCGCGCAATATGCACTGAAAAAAGACCCTGTTTATGTGACCAAAAAAGGCATCTATCTGGTAGAGGCCCTGATCGGCATCCGAAACTGGAATACGCTGGCAAAAAAGAACGAAACGAATGAATGAAAAAAAGTACCGGGCTGACATTGCCCGGTACTTTTTTCGGCTGTCGTATTATCATACCTCATCAGTATCCGTTCACTTCTTCCTCTACCATATCCCAGTAGTCCGTATGTTTGACATCATCACCTTCCATGTCAAGGACCTGCCTGAACTGAGTTTCGTAGAGCTCCTTATAGATCCCGCCAAGTGCCAGCAGGGAGTCATGGTCGCCCTGCTCGGCAATGACGCCGTCTTTGACCACAAGGATACTGTCCGCTTTCAGGATCGTCGAGAGCCTGTGGGCGATCACGATACTGGTCCTGCCCTCCATCAGCCGCTCCAGGGCATCCTGAATGGCATTTTCGGAAATGGAATCCAGGGCGCTGGTCGCCTCATCAAGAATGAGAATCTTCGGATCTTTTAGTATAACTCTGGCTATGGACAAGCGCTGCTTTTCCCCGCCGGAGAGCTTCAGTCCGCGGTTGCCCACCATGGTTTCATAGCCGTCCGGCTGGGCAGTGATAAAATCGTGGATATTTGCGTTTTTACATGCCGCAACCAGTTCTTCCTGCGTTGCATCTTCTTTCGCATACAGAAGGTTGTCACGGATGGTCCCGTTAAACAGATAGGTCTCCTGCGTAACCACGCCGATCATGCTGCGCAGATAAGAAAGGTCAAATTCCCGCACATCCGTTCCACCTATTCTGACTGCCCCGCCGGAAACATCATACAGCCGCGGGATCAGGTTTACAACCGTGGATTTGCCGGAACCGGACGGCCCGACAATAGCGTACATCTGCCCTCCGGGAACTGTAAAACTCACATCCTTTAAGATCTGAACCTCCGGGTTATAAGCAAACGCCACATGATCATATACGATATCCTGACAGGTCACATCGGGCTTTTTGCCGTTTTCCGGGCTGACCACGGAACTCTTCATATCGAAGTACTCGAAGATCCTGGTAAAAAGCGCGAGCGACCGAGTAAATTCCACATGAATATTCAGCAGTCCCTGCACGGGGAAATACAGCCTGTTGATCAGCGCGACCATGGCGGTGATCGTACCGACTGTCAGCGTGGCATCCGTTTTCGAAATGATCAGATATCCGCCCGCAAAATAGAT
>JAEEKC010000204.1 GCA_016282215.1 Lachnospiraceae bacterium | reverse complement strand
CAATCCCGGACAGATGCTTTTCGGGATCAATCAGGGCGCTGTTTATGCCGATATAAGGATTGAACATGCAAAACGGATCGCTGAGATGGATCTGCCGGGCTATGCCATCGGTGGTCTGGCCGTGGGTGAAAGCCATGAGCAGATGTATGAGATGATCGAGGCAGTTGTGCCGCATCTGCCAAAAGATAAACCGACCTACCTCATGGGTGTCGGTACACCGGCAAATATCCTGGAGGCGGTAGAGCGCGGCGTTGACTTTTTTGATTGCGTCTACCCATCGCGAAATGGGCGGCATGGTCATGCCTATACGCATTTCGGCAAACTGAACCTGATGAATAAGCAATACGAAAAAGATGACAGACCGATCGAAGAGGGATGCGGATGCCCGGCCTGCCGGCGTTACAGCCGTGCCTATATCCGGCACCTGCTCAAAGCAGGGGAGATGTTAGGGCTGCGGCTTTTGGTATTGCATAATCTGTATTTTTATAATCATATGATGGAGGAAATCCGACTGGCGCTGGATGAGGGGAGATTTGCGGCATTTAAACGGGAATTTTTGCAGGCTTTGGGTGAGGGAAAAACATGATAAAACTCTTTGAGATCATCAAATCGCAGATGAATTCCGATCGCGATCTGGAGGAAAAGATATTCGCGTCGATCCTGAACCTGGGCATTATTGTGGTCGGGATCTCAGCTGTTGTGACTTTTTTTGAAAACATCGGCATGTTTGCCACGATCACAATCTTACTGGCAGCGCTTATGTTTGCCATCACCATGGTCATCTATTATGGGTTTCACCAAACCATTTTAGCAAGGCGGATGCTTTGTTTTCTGATCAATTGTTTTCTGATTCCGGTCATTTTCTTTACTTGCGGCGGGATCGATTCCGGCATGCCGCTGTATATGATGGCGGGGCTTTTTATGATCATACCCGTACTGGACGGCAGGGACAGGGTGGTCTGCTTTGTAACATCGCTTATTGTGGATGTATGTGTTATTTTCCTGTCATACTGTATGATGGATGATGGGCCGGAGCTACTGCGGATTCATAGTGATATCCTCGTGAAACTGTCCCTTGGCGCTCGTGTGTCGGATGTGATCATTTCGCTTGTGCTGATGTCAACATTTATGTGCCTGACGCTGGCAATCGTGCTGAAAGCATATAGGACGGAGCGTAAAGGCAGGGAAGATCTGCTCAGAAAACTGGAAATGCTGTCTAAAAAAGACGAGCTGACGGGTCTTTACAACCGGCGTGAACTGTTCTGGCATCTCGAGACCATGAAGACATTTTTCGGAAAGCGGTATTTTATCGCCATGTTTGATATTGATCATTTTAAGATGATCAATGATACTTTCGGTCATCTGTTCGGTGATGTGGCGCTCAAGGAGATCGCAAAAAAGATGTCGGATTTCTGTGACAGGCAGGAGGACGAGATCGCGGCGCGGTTTGGTGGCGAGGAGTTTGTCATTTTTTTCAAGGCCATGGATGACAAGGAAGCTTTCCGTAAGATTGATAAACTCAGAAAAGAGATCGGACAGATGCAGTGGGAGGAACATCCGGGATTGTCCATCACAATCTCAGCCGGCGTTTCCTTTTGCGCGCATGGCAAACCGTTAGAGGAGACATTGGGCGAGGCGGATAAGCAACTGTATGCAGCGAAGCGGAGCGGCAGAAATAAAGTATGCATGGAAAAGAGAACGCAGTGATAAAGACGGGCAGGAAATGAGTCATGAGAAATGAGAAAGATAGAAGGGAACTCGGTAAGAACAATTCCATGAAAAATAGATCTTTGCAAAACAAATCTATGCGAAGTAAATCGGTACTGGTGACCGGAGCCTCCAGCGGGATCGGGAAAGCCTGTGCCGAACTTTTTGCTAAAAAAGGATATACGGTAACCGGCGTGTCACGGCATTGCAAAGATGGCATGAAAAGATATCACAGCGGCGGCAGTCTTACCATGGAGAGACTGGATGTGACAGATGAAGAGGCGGTTTTTGATTTTGTCAAAAAGGCCGGTGGATTTGATATCGCTGTTTTATCTGCGGGCATGGGAATCGCAGGTTCGGTGGAAGATGTGCCGACGTCCCTTGTCAGGCAGCAGATGGAGATAAATTATTTCGGCGTTCTTCATGTATGCCGCGCACTTTTGCCCAAAATGAGGAGACACAGGGATGGGTTTATCTGTATTGTGGGATCCTTTGGCGGTAAGGTAGCTATCCCCATGCAGGCACATTACAGTGCGACGAAATATGCGCTGGAGGCGCTTTCGGATGCGATGCGGATGGAGTGTCAGTCGTATGGTGTCAGAGTCAGCATATTGGAGCCGGGGGATACCAAAACAAGTTTCACGCAAAACCGCAGGCTGTATGAAAAGGAGGGCTCCGTTTACAATGAAACGGTTAGGCATGCAGTCGGGATCATGGCAAATGATGAGAAACACGGAGATTCACCGATGCTTTCTGCAAGGCAGGTATATCGCCTGTCGCAGATGCCGCATCCGCCGGCAAGGGTTGTCATCGGATGGAAGTATAAACTGTTTTGGCTGGCAGTGAAATTCATGCCGGATGCGCTTCGGGAAAAGATCATAAAAAGTTTGTATTTAGAATAGATGAATGGGTGAATTTTGATGATGGATCAACAAAGTCGGATGAAGGAACTGATCGAGATCTTAAACCGGGCCTCGAAAGCATATTATGCAGAAGACCGCGAGATCATGAGCGATCACGAATATGATAAATTATATGATGAGCTTGTTGCACTGGAAACGGAAACAGGTATGATCCTGGCCGGAAGCCCGACACAAACCGTGGGCTACGAGGCAGTGGATGAACTGCCGAAAGAGGCACATGAGCGACCCATGCTTTCTCTGGCAAAAACAAAGAGCAGGGAAGAACTGGCGGACTGGCTTGGTGACAAGGAAGGGCTGCTGTCCTGGAAACTGGACGGTCTGACGATCGTGCTGACCTATGAAGGGGGCACGCTGCAAAAGGCGGTGACCAGAGGTAACGGTGAGATCGGCGAGGTCATTACGCCCAATGCAAAAACCTTTGTCAATCTGCCGATGCGGATCCCGTATCAGGGCAGGCTGGTGCTGCGCGGAGAAGCGGTTATTCCATATTCTGTATTTAACAAGATCAATGCCGAGATCCCGGAGGAAGAAGCAAGATATAAGAATCCGAGAAATCTTTGCAGCGGTTCCGTTCGGCAGTTAGACAGCGCGATCACAGCGAAACGGCAGGTTTCTTTTTATGCATTTTCCTTTGTGATATCCGATGCACAGGGTGGTACAGATGGTAAAAATGCGGATTACGGAAATGACAGGCAGCAGCAATTTGAGTTCCTGCGGCAGCAGGGATTTGACGTCGTGGAATATCACAGGGTAAACCGTGATAATATCCTTGACCGGATCGAGTATTTTGCAAAAACGATCGAGCATTTTGATATCCCGTCTGACGGACTGGTCCTAACCTATTGTGATCTGGCTTATTCGGCATCCCTTGGCAGGACTGCAAAATTCCCCAGGGATTCCATCGCTTTTAAATGGGCGGATGAACTGGCAGAGACGACACTGCGTGAAATTGAATGGAGTCCATCCCGTACCGGCCTGATCAATCCTGTGGCGATCTTTGATCCGGTTGAGTTAGAGGGCACGACGGTCAGCAGGGCCAGCGTGCATAATATCAGTATTATGAAAGCGCTTCATCTCGGGATTGGTGACCGGATCACGGTATATAAAGCGAATATGATCATTCCGCAGATCGCGGAGAACCTGACGAAGAGCGGCAAGATGGAAATACCCGATACCTGTCCGGCCTGCGGAGGCAGAACCAAAATCGTGTCTGCGGGAGAGGCAACCGGGGGAAGGGTCAAGAATGCTGAAGAAATCGCTGAAACAGACGCCCCTCAGGGAGAAACTGCTGTAGATCAGGAAGATCAAAACCAGATCGCCGAATTTTATCGGAACGATGATAAGGACGAATTCGGGGAAACTATTGCAGATACAACCGAAGTCCTGTACTGTATCAATCCGGACTGTCCTGCCAAGGCGATCATGGGTTATACGCAGTTTGTCAGTCGCAATGCCATGAATATCGATGGCTTATCGGAAAAGACTTTGGAGAAATTCATTTCTCTCGGTTATCTGCGCAGTCGGGAATTTGCGGATCTGTATCATTTATCACAGCATAAAGATGAAATTTGTAAATTAGAGGGCTTTGGTGAAAAGTCCTATGAAAATCTGATCGCCGGCATCGATGCATCCCGCAAGACAGCTATGTACCGCGTTGTCTTTGCACTGGGTATTGCCGGGATCGGTGAGGCAAATGCAAAGCTTTTGAGCAAGCATTTTGATTATGATATAAATGCGCTGCGGAAAGCAAGCGTGGAAGAGCTTTCATCGATCGATAAGATCGGAGAGGTTTTGGCGAACAGCATCGTAGAATATTTTGCGGATCAGGAACATAACGAAAAGCTGGACAGGCTTCTTGCAGAACTTGAGATCGAAGTGCCGCAGGTTTTGGCAGATGACGGCGAAAAGTCTGAGATCTATGGAAAAACTTTTGTGGTGACCGGCAGCGTGCATCATTTTGCGAACAGAGATGAACTCAAAGCCATGATCGAGAGTAAGGGCGGCAAGGTAACCGGCTCTGTTACAGGTAAAACGGATTACCTGATCAACAATGACATCACATCAATGTCGGGAAAGAACAAGAAGGCAAAAGAGCTCGGCATTCCGATCATAGAAGAGGGGGCGTTTCTGGCGATGGCCGGGGAATCAATATAAGAAATTTTTGGAATTTTGTAAAAGAAAGGAAATAATATGAGCAGAGTATTTTTGATCGTTCTCGATAGTTTCGGCATTGGCGCAGAACCGGACGCGGAAGCGTTTGGCGATGCAGGTACCAATACCATCGGTTCCTGCGCAAGATCGGACCTTTTTGTCCTTCCGAATTTTCGAAAACTCGGACTTTTTGATATTGACGGCGTGGATGTCGGCGGGAAGGTACTTCCTGTCGGAGCAGGAAACTATTCAGCCAGGATCGCGAGAATGCAGGAAGCATCTGCCGGCAAGGATACCACCATCGGTCACTGGGAGATCGCAGGTCTGATCTCAAAATCTCAGCTTCCGACTTATCCGGAAGGTTTTCCGAAGGAAGTGCTGGATGCATTTTCCGAGCAGACAGGCCGCGGAGTTTTATGCAACAAGCCCTATTCAGGTACAAAAGTCATTGCCGATTACGGAAAAGAGCATATGGATACCGGAGATCTGATCGTTTATACTTCCGCGGATTCTGTATTCCAGATCGCAGCACACGAGGAGATCATTCCGGTGGAAACACTCTATGAGTATTGTAAGATCGCAAGGAATATCCTCACAGGCGAGCATGGCGTTGGCCGTGTGATCGCAAGACCATTCATCGGTGAACCGGGAAGCTTTGAGCGGACATCCCGCCGGCATGATTTTTCGCTTATGCCGCCTGCGGATACGATGCTTGACCGGATCGTCAAAGCAGGAAAAGAAATGATCGCAGTAGGCAAGATCCATGATATTTTTGCAGGACGCGGCATGACGGAATTTACCTATACGACATCCAATGCGGACGGCATTGAAAAGACAATTTCGTATCTGGATAAAGATTTTGATGGACTTTGCTTCGTGAATCTGGTAGATTATGATATGTTGTACGGTCACAGGAGAGATATTGACGGATATGCAGGAGCCCTTGCGTATTTCGATGAGAAATTGCCGCAGATCATGGATAAGATGCGGGAGGATGATATTCTGATTCTCACGGCGGACCATGGCTGCGATCCCGGATATCTGAAAACGACCGACCACACCAGGGAATATGTGCCCTGCATCATGTATGGGAAAAAGTTAGCGCCTGCAAACCTTGGGACGAGAAGCACGTTTGCGGATATCGCAGCGAGTGTGCTTCAGTACCTTGGGGTTGAGGATATGGGGACGGGCGTGAGTATGCTATGATGATAGGGTATCAAGGTGCAAACCCGAGTGTGCTTGCACTAACGAGGGTTTGACCTTGAGACCCGCAAAACATGAGCAAGTAGCAATTTGCACAGCAAATTTGCGGATTGCGAATGTTTTAGAATTGCGAGAATTGCCGAAGGCAATGGAGCAATTCGTATCATCATCAGTAAGATAAAGAACCGAGTAATCAGGAGGAATATACATGTCATCGACAGCAGAAGAAATAGCGCGGCGCCGCACCTTTGCGATCATTTCGCATCCGGATGCGGGTAAAACGACGCTGACAGAGAAATTTTTGCTTTACGGGGGTGCCATCAATCTCGCGGGTTCCGTAAAGGGAAAGGCAACGGCAAGGCATGCAGTATCGGACTGGATGGAGATTGAAAAGGAAAGAGGTATCTCGGTCACCAGTTCGGTTTTGCAGTTTGAATATGGCGGATATTGCGTGAATATCCTGGACACACCGGGACATCAGGATTTCTCGGAGGATACCTACAGAACGCTGATGGCAGCCGATTCGGCCGTGATGGTCATCGACGGGGCCAAAGGCGTGGAGCCTCAGACCAGAAAGCTGTTCAAGGTCTGCGGTATGAGAGGGATACCGATCTTTACCTTTATCAACAAGATGGACAGAGATGCGCTCGATACCTTTGAGCTTCTTGACCAGATTGAGAACGAGCTTGGCATTGCCACCTGTCCCATTAACTGGCCCATCGGTTCCGGCAAGGGATTCAAGGGCGTCTACGACAGACAGGGCGAAAAGGTTGTGATGTTTTCCGATACCGAAAAAGGTACCAAAGAAGGAAAAAGCTGGGAGATCGACCTGCAATACAAAGATGCCATCAGAGAAGCTATCGGCGAGGAAGCAGCGGAAAAGCTGAATGATGAGATAGAGCTTTTGGACGGTGCAGCAGAGGAGTTTGACCTGAAAAAAGTACGGGACGGAAAGCTGACGCCTGTCTTTTTCGGATCGGCGCTGACTAACTTCGGCGTGGAAATCTTTTTGACGAACTTCCTTACCATGTCGACAACGCCGCTGGCAAGAGAAAGTGATAAGGGCGTTATAGATCCCGAAGAAAATGATTTTTCCGCCTTTGTATTTAAGATCCAGGCCAACATGAATAAAGCGCACCGTGACCGTATTGCCTTTATGCGGATCTGTTCCGGCCGTTATGATGCGGCGATGGAAGTACGTCATGTGCAGGGAAATAAGGTGATGCGCTTATCGCAGCCCCAGCAGATCATGGCGGATGAGAGGAAGATCCTGGATGAAGCCTATGCCGGAGATATCATCGGTGTCTTTGATCCGGGCATGTTTTCCATCGGTGATACCTTCTGTATGCCGAAGGAGGAATTCCGCTATGCCGGGATCCCGACCTTTGCGCCGGAGCATTTTGCCAGGGTGCGCCAGCTTGATACCATGAAGCGGAAACAGTTTGTCAAGGGGATCACGCAGATCGCACAGGAAGGTGCGATCCAGATCTTTAAGGAACTGGATACCGGTCTCGAGGAGATCATCGTCGGCGTTGTGGGCGTGCTGCAGTTTGAAGTGCTCAAGTACAGACTGGAAAACGAATATAACGTAGACATCAAGATGGAACCGCTTCCCTATGAGCATATCCGCTGGATCGAAAACGAAAATCCCGATCTGAATAAACTGGTCGGTACTTCGGATATGAAGAAGGTGACAGACTTAAAAGAGCGGCCGCTCCTGTTATTTATCAATCCCTGGAGCGTGCAGATGGTGCTCGATCGAAATGAAGGACTGGTCTTAAGCGAGTTTGGGCGTTAGCATTGAGCAGGGCAGAGATTAAAAAATGACAGGTACAAGCTTGCTTGTAAACTGTCATTTTTTTATATCTCTATCCGGCGAAAGCCGGACATCGAAAATCGCGCAGCGATTTGAGATAGCCCCGCTCAATGATCGTTATCGTTTATTCAACTCCAGATACGGCATATCCTCATGAATCGGTTTATATGCCGGACGGATGATCTTGCCGTTATTTGCAAGTTCTTCCATGCGGTGTGCCGACCAGCCGACAATACGTGCGATGGCAAAGAGCGGTGTAAACAACTGATCCGGGATGCCGAGCATCTTGTAAACAAGACCGGAATAGAAGTCCACATTGATGGATACGCCCTTGTAAATATGGCGTTCCTGTCCGATCACTTCGGGAGCAAGGCGCTCAACAAGAGAATAAAGGGCGAATTCTTTATCCAGACCTTTTTCCTTGGAGAGTTTTTCTACGTAGCTCTTAAAGAGAACAGCTCTCGGATCGGAAGTGGAATAAACCGCATGGCCGACACCGTAGATCAGACCGGCGTGGTCAAAGGCCTCTTTATTTAACAACTTACGAAGATATTCAGCAACTTCTTCTTCATCTTCCCAGTCAGAAACCTCAGCCTTGAGTTCTTCAAACATATGAACAACCTTGATGTTGGCACCGCCGTGGCGGGGGCCTTTCAACGATCCGATGGCTGCGGCAATGGCAGAGTAGGTGTCTGTCAGGGAACTGGTAACAACATGCGTTGTAAACGTGGAGTTATTACCACCGCCGTGTTCCATATGAAGTACAAGCGCGATATCCAGAATCTTTGCCTCAAGCGGCGTAAATTCGCTGTTGGGACGCAGGATACGCAAAATGTTTTCGGCTTCTGAGAGTTCTGCTTTCGGCTGGTGGATATACAGGCTCTTGCCATCATGATAATGGGAATAAGCCTGATAGCCGTAAATGGAAAGCAGCGGGAATAAGCTGATGAGCTGCAGTGACTGACGCAGGACATTGGGCAGGGAAGTATCATCTGCGCGGTCGTCATAGGAATACAGTGTCAGCACACTGCGGGCCAATGTATTCATCATATCCTGACTGGGGGCTTTCATGATGATGTCCCTGACAAAGGAAGTCGGCAGGGAACGGTAAAAGCCCAAAAGTTCACGGAATTTTTTTAATTCTTCCTGATTCGGAAGCGCATCAAATAAAAGGAGATAGGTGATCTCTTCAAAACCGAAACGGTCATCGGCGGAAAAACCTGCAACCAGATCTTCTACATTATACCCTCTGTAAAACAGTTTGCCGGGGATCGGAACCTGTTCCCCATTTACGATCTTATTGGCGCGTACATCGGAGATGGTCGTTAATCCGGCCAGTACGCCCTTTCCGTTTAAGTCACGAAGCCCCCTCTTGACATCATATTTAATGAACAGGTCATTTTGGATCTGATCCGCATCCCTCGATAAGGAAGAAAGGCGGACGATATCGTCTGTCAAGTCGGAAAAAACATTCGGTTCTGCCATGGCGATACCTCACTTTCTTATATTCTTTCATGATATCCACACTATCCTAAATAGTTTAGCATGAATAGGACTAGTAGTCAAAGGATTTTTGTTGACATAATGTTATGTGACAGTAGAGTGCGAAGCACGGGGATGAGAGATGATTGTGAAGTAAACTGTGAATAGATATAGAAAAAAAACCAAAATTTTGATATAATATAACGATTTATTGAAGTATAAATGTGTTTTTCATACGGATTTGCGTAAATGAGGTATCTAATGAAGGAAAAAGATACGGCAAAAACCAAGCCGGATCGATCAATCAATAATCGCAACTTTACGGCGTCGCTTCTGTGTGCAGCCGGCATTTTGCTCAACCTCCTGCTTGGCAAAATTGTCGCTGTGCTTGGGCTGCCGCTCTATCTTGATACGGTCGGAACGGCGGCTGTTGCCATCATGGGCGGCTATCTGCCGGGGGTGCTCTGCGGATTTATGACCAATCTGCTCAAATCCATTTCGGATCCGTCTTCTCTTTATTATGGAGTGCTGAATGTTCTGATCGCTTCGGCTGCGGCGTTTTTTGCCAGGCGCGGGTGGCATAAAAAGATATGGGGTGTGCTCGGACTTGTGCTGACATTTACCCTGATCGGCGGCGGGCTTGGCACGTTGATCCCATGGTTTATGGAAGGACTGAGTTTTGACAGTGAATCCTTAAGCAGCGTTCTCTATCAGACAGGTTTTTTCAACGAGGGCGCAGCGCATCTTTTAGCCAGTTTGATCATGGATCTGCCGGATAAGGCGGTTACGGTACTGCTAGTCACCATGATCACGCATATGATCCCGGAAAAGCAATATTCCATATTTACTTTTACAGGATGGCAGCAGACGCCGTTTTCGGAAAATGAAAAATCACTGACCGACAGAACTGATAATCGGATCATGTCGGTGCAGACAAAGATCATTTTTGTGCTGGGCTGTTCGCTGATGCTGGTTTCCGTGGTTGCCATGGCGATCGGTGCACATGTCTATGAAAAAACGCTGATCAGCGAGCATACCCGCATTGCGCAGGGAACGGCAAGGATCACGGCTGCCGTTTTGGACGGTGATAAGTTCGAAGACTATTTGGAGAGCAAGGGGGAGACGGAGGATTACAAAGAAACGATCCGTCTGTTGGAAGAAATCCTCGGCAGTTCGACGGACATTACATATCTATATGTATATAAGATCCGTGAGGATGGCTGCCAGGTGGTCTTTGACCTGGATGCAAACGGCTATGATGCTGAGCAGATCGGCAGCGTCATAACCTTTGACGAGGGACT
>JAEEKC010000203.1 GCA_016282215.1 Lachnospiraceae bacterium | reverse complement strand
TTCATCAGTAAGGTAGCGCTTTCAAGCGATAGTGATGGTGATAAGGCAAAAAAGTATTTACAGGATGAAGAATATACACTTTTTGACTACAATTTTAATGATGGAAACACTGGCAGTCCGTATATTTTTCTTGGGTTTAAAGAAACAGAAGATCCTAAAGACGCAATTACCGACATGTTGATCGCTGTGGACATAAACCCGGTATACTCATTTACTTATAATGGGAAAAAATATTATCGGGCGGCGAAGGTCGGAAATAGCGATTTTGAAGATAACAATGGTGATCTGAATTATGGCTGCTCGAAGCATGATCACAGCCTTTATCTGTATTATACAAAGGATAAAAATGGTTACTCAGATATGATCAGACGCTTTGAATGGAAGAAGGGTTCGGGTTCAAACACGGCCAATTCGCTGGGAGGCTTCCGAGGTGGAAATACCAGTACAGCTATATATGATTTTACGTCAAGTAACATCGATACAACATATGACCATCTGAA
This sequence comes from Lachnospiraceae bacterium, assembly GCA_016282215.1. Taxonomy (GTDB): domain Bacteria; phylum Bacillota; class Clostridia; order Lachnospirales; family Lachnospiraceae; genus RGIG7926. Next base: position 6,008 of record JAEEKC010000203.1, on the reverse strand, counting down.
TCTTAACGAAGGTACAGTTGGAAATACGCTTTATCTCGATGCCATCAAATCATACTATGCGATCGCTGATGTAGAAGGAACGGTTACCGAGGCGGCCAATCCGGATGTGATCAACAGCGCAGCCATGAACAAGACCGCAGGCGGTAATTTTGACGGGAATGAGGAAGGCAAGAAATCGCAGTTTGCAATGGTCAGCGCCACCGCTGCGGGCGGGCTGAGCCTGAGCGTTGTAGATGCAGTGGGTCAGCATGCTAGTAAATCGAAGGAACTGACAACGGCCATGCCTGTTACCGATAATATGACGCAGTTTATTGCAAAGGCGGCTGAGAATGGTCAGACCTATGATCAGAAACAGCTGCAGGCCATTGCTTACATGAGCATTGTGACCGGCGATTTTGACGGCAACGGAATTGATGAGATCGCGGTTTATAATCCGGGTTCTTCTACCGGTTCCCGTATTGAAATCTATGCGCTGAAAACAGCGCCTTCAAAATGCGATATCTATGATATGGCAAACTGGGAGATCAGGACGAACATCGCAGTTTCGGATGCGGGCCTTGTTTCCCTTGACGCAGGAGATGTCAATCAGGACGGGATCGATGATCTTGTCGTGGGATGTGATACAACTGCTGCAGTATACAGCGGAGCAGGCACTTCGCCTCTCAGTGAAAAAACCAATATCGATCTGACATTCGGGGGAACCGTAAAGGAAGAGATCATGGATCCTTCGGTTACGATCATCCGTGAAAAAGTAGCCGGAAAGGTGAACACTTATCTCGGCATTCTTACAAAATCGAGGGCTGCGGAAACTTCAAGTTTTGCAAACGGTTATCTGAACGTCCTGAAGTTTGACGGGGAAAAGAAACGGTATGGAGTGATCGCAAGCACAACAATCTATCTGGACAGTGTCTTTACCTGTGCGGATCCGAGAGCAAATTCGTACAATTACGAAGATTATTACATATTACGGCTGCCACTTGAGCTTTACTATGTCAATCACATGTTTATGACGCCTTATTTCGAGGCAGTTACTAACCATGGTATGAAAGGGATTCTGTTCAGTGAAGGATCTTTAAGTCTGTCGGACGATGTCACACAGGCATTTTACCAAAAAAATCAAAAGCTTCTTTCGGGTGGTAATGAATGGGCGGATGTCATACCCTATGATCTTCAGGTTGCGGACTTAAACGGTACCGGAAAACAGACTGTTTTCTATAAAGGATATTATACCGGATACACGTCTTTCAGAGATGAAAACTATGGGCCGATTTTTGACTCCGGCAGTCACTTAGGCGCTTTTTCACCGGGTACGAACGGGGCAAAAATGCCGATGGGATTTTCATCAAGATCAAGTGATGGCGTGGTTTATGCGGTCCTGAACACGGATGATGATACGGCCTATATGAATTACACCGGAAAACGTTATTTTGAATATTCGGATCCGGAGGTACTGGCCGTTCTCGCGTCACCGCCGTATTTTAAGGATCTGCTGGCCAATGATGAGCTTTCCGGCAACTATGCTGAGTCTACGACTTCCTATGGCAAGTCTGAGGGAAGCGGTGAGAGCGCATCGGCTTCCGCGACGATCTCGGCAGGCGTCTATACCAAGGTTGAGCAGGAGATCAGTATTTTAGGTCTTGGAAATGTCGCCCAGTTTGAGACGGAGCTTTCCACGACGGCAAGTTTTACAACGGAGTATGAGCAATCGAGAGAAATCGAATATTCGGTGGCTTACTCTACCAGCTCCGGCGCCGACGCTGTGGTATTTTATTCGATCCCCACAGAGATTTATGAGTATGAGACGACTTATGTGGATAAAGAGAGCGGGGAAAAAACAACCTATAAAAAGCAGATGTATTTCCCCAAGGAGCCGTGCGTTTCTACCATCGAACTGGATAAATACAATACCATCAGGCAAAACTACAGCGAGCTTCCCGAAATAGGTGAAGGGATCCTGGATCACAAACTCGGATACCCGGGCAGTTATCCTACCGGTTCAGGAAACTATAAGAAAGTAAAAGAGTTCAAGGGCAACTGGATGGCAGTTGACTTTACAGGTGCAGGCGGCGGCATTACCCAGGAGCAGTCCATTGCCATGAGTAAAGAAGCCGAGACCTCATTCTCATCGGGTGTTGAGATATCCTTCTCTTCAGGAGGCGGCGCAGGCGGCGTGTCCGTCGGATATACGCTTGGTTCGGAAGTTGAGGCAGGTTATGCCATGACATCCACATCCGGCAGTTCATTTACGGCCACTATGCAGAATATGCCTGCAGAAGCAGAAGAATACGGCTATGGCATGTCATGGAAGATGTTTGCCCATGAAGGTTCATATGTGAATAAGAACGGAAAAACAGTCAAATTCCCTGTTGTTGATTACATGGTGACCGACGTGATGGCTCCGCCCAGCGTACCTGAGAATTTCCGTCAGGATTATGATGCTTCCACGCAGGACAGCATCGCGCTGGAATGGGACTATGAAGATCCCCAGGATGCGGATACCTTCAACATTTACCGCGTGACCAATATCAACGGAAAGAAGACCACGATTCTTGCGGGCGTGATCGGCACGGCAGCAGGTGTGGAAGAGGATGGAACTTATCGGTATACATTCATTGATGACGGCACCAATGATGACGGCAGCAGCATTACATTAGAGCCCGGCTTTGAATACGAGTATTATATCGAGGCGGCCAGAGATCCTGAAAATCCGCCTTCGCTTTCCATGCCGGGTGAGACCATATCGGCGTTTACCCGTTCCGATGCGGAATATCCTGCGATCTCCTACAGCGGGATCACGGATAACAAGCTGACGGTTTTCCCTGACAGGTCTTATGACATTGAGGTAAATATCGATAACCGGGATAATTTCAAGCAGATATCTTATCAGTGGCAGAAATATGATAATAAGAAAGGCTGGACTGATATTAAGGGAAATAAAACCGCTCTGCTCAGTTTCGATCAGGCGTCCCTTGATGTGGCAGGCGAATACAGATGCGCGATCGACGCCGTGTTCTATAATAAAGAACTGCAGAAACAGTCCGTCGTCAGCACCTACAGTGATCCCATAACGATCACTTATAAGATGCGTTCAGTAGAGGCTGTTTCCTTAAAGACCAGCTCTGCAGGGAAAAAGCCGGAGGTTGAGTTAACGCTGCAGCCCACGAATTCTTTATGCATGGTTACGCCCAGCGGAAGCGTCAGGTTTATTCTGGAAAAAGATTCGGTTCAGAAGGTATTTACTGCTGATCTGAAAGCGGGTACCGGCCATAGCGCTTCGGCAAAACTGTCCGATGCAGGTTTGGTCCCTGACCTCGAGGATGGAAATTACAGAGTCAGCGTCTACTATGGCGGTGATGAGACATTTGGATCCTATACAAGTGAGGTTGAAAATCTGATCATTGGCGCAGATGCGATCTATCCTGTTGTAACAGACGTGAATGGCAAGATCACCAATACATTTGTTTTTGGTGAAACAATGAGAATTGATTTTTACCGTTATGCAAAAGATGTTGAAACAGGCGCCACGGTGGCGGAAAAGCTTGTGGATCAGACGAATCAGGGAGGGTATAGCAAGCAGATTACTGATGTGCCGGATACCTATAACAAGACTATTTCAGTCCGCCTTGAGGGCGTAGAGGGCATACAAAAATTTAACTACACTTACACGGTAACGAAGCGTTCGATAGAGCTCGGGATTTCCAATAAGCTGCTCACTGTCGGAGATGTAGAAGAAAAGCTTCCGGCGCCTGTATTATTAAATGACAGTACGATGGGATATAGTTTTTATACACCCATTATGGTCGCTGCCATTAAATATATGAATGCTGCGAAAACGCAGGTGATCACACTGGATAATAATACGCCGGCGGGCACATACTATGCCGAGCTGGTAGCCAGAGATAATCAAGTTGCCGCGCGCTATGATATGGAACTCTATTCTTCAGAGATCAAGATCGGTGCAAAACGCTATGATGTAACGGTTCAGGCAGCTGATTACGAAGGTGCTGAAGCCGGAACCGTGATCATGACAAAACCTGAGGAGATCAGTGATATCAAAGATACGACCGTCTCTTACGAGTCGGGAACCAGATTGAGACTGAAGGCCAAGGCGAATACAGGTTATGTATTTGATCACTGGGAGATCCAGGAAGGTACTGAACCTGCGACGACAGCGACTGATGTGATTCTCACGAAAAACATCAATCCGATCAATACGACGATCAAAGCAGTCTTTGCGTCAAACTGCTATCCTGTGACGATCGATGAAACCATGAGCAAAGGCGGAACGATCGAACTGCCGGAAGGCTTTGAAAGCGGGAAGGCATATCAGGTCGGAACCGTGCTTGAATTTAACCAGAAAGAGGGCGAGGAAATTTCGCCTGATTGCTGGATCGTGGCTGCAGGCAGCAAAACCTCATATGTATATGGAGCAAAACTGACGCTGACAGTTCCGGAGTCGGCTGTGACGATCTATCCTGTATTTAAGGGCAAACCGTGTAAGGTAAGCTTCAATGACGGCGCCCTTGTATATTATACGTACTTCAATGACCAGGAAGAGGAGATCACGGAGCGGATCGTTTCCGGCAACACTGTTCCGAAGGGGTCTAAGGTTGACCTGAAAGTAGGAAACGGATATGTTCATTACAAGTGGTTCGTAAACGGTGAGCAGATCGCAGAAAACAAAGACGCTTCCTTTATCATTGAAAAGGATACGGTGATCACACTTAGCCCGATCGAAGCGGCCAATAAGCCGGAACCGCAGCTTGTAGTAGAACCGAAGTATACCAAGATCGGAGATATCCCGTTGCCGCAGAACTGGAAGTGGGATGATGCGGATGCCGCCAAGGCGATCCCGGAGGATGGCCTGATCACGGCAAAGGCCGTTTACGTTGGCACGGATGCAGGCAACTACGAAAATGAGATCATTGAGATCGCGATCGGCAAAAAGGAATGCCAGCATCCGAGCAAAGAAACCGTCAAGGCCAAAGCAGCAACCTGCGTGGACAACGGATATACCGGTGATGTTGTATGCAAGGACTGCAGGAAGATCCTGCAAAGCGGCACTGTCATCAATGCGACAGGCCATGAATATGGCACGCCTACATACACGTGGTCAGCAGACGGAAAGAGCTGCACCGCAACGGTTGCCTGCAAGAAAGCAGGCTGCAAGGCCACAGACGCAGGTCATACGCTGACGGAAACAGCAACCATCTCCGAGATCGCACTCGATCAAAATGGAGCGAAGATGAATGTAGCCATCTTCAAAAAAGAGCCCTTTGTTCTGCAGTTTAAGATGATCGGTCAGCTGACGCAGGCGGCAGCAAGCACACCTTCGGGTGAAAAGACCACGCCGGCGGAACAGACCGTAAAGGCGCCCGCGAAAGTCGCATCCGTCAAAGCGAAGAGCAAGAAAGCCAAAGTCGCGACAATCACCTGGGCTAAGACAGACGGTGCAGCAGGGTACGAAGTACAGCTGTCCCTGAAGAAGAACTTCAAGAAGATCGCCAAGACCGCTTCCGCGAAAAAGGCGAAAGCAACAGTCAAGAAACTGAAGAAGGGCAAGACCTACTACGTCAGAGTCAGAGCCTACACACTTGACGCTTCCAACAAGAAGGTTTACGGCGAGTACAGCAAAGCCGTAAAAGTCAAGATCAAGAAATAAGTTGTCAACGGGGGTGTCAACGGGGACGGTTCTTTTTGACAACCTCGGCTGAACGTAATGGTGTCAGGTGGGGACGGTTCTCTGTGACAACCTGTAGTGCAAGGTTGTCAGAGAGAACCGTCCCCAATGACACCCAATGACACCCCGGCATCTGCAAAACGCAGGTGCCGGATTTTTGGTATTGTGGTAAACAACAACGCAGAATCCGCTTGACGCTTCCTTTTCGAAATGATAAAGTGAAGTCGAAAGCATACGGGTTAATTCAAAGTTAATTATCTGATTATCTTATTACTATGTTTTCTGATTCAACATTCCCCGTGCTTTTATTCCAAACAATTTAAAAAGC
>JAEEKC010000202.1 GCA_016282215.1 Lachnospiraceae bacterium | reverse complement strand
CCGCCAACGATACCGATAGTCTTTCCCGTTGCCACATTAGGTTTCGGCGTTTCCACCTGATCGGCTGCGATCTGATCTACCGCGTACTTTTTCAGGCCGCGGATATTGATAGGATGGTCGATGATGGATCTGCGGCATTTTTTCTCACAGGGGTGCTCACAGACCATGGCACAGGCCGTAGGAAGGGGATTTCTGTCACGGATGATATTGATGGCACCGGCATAATCGCCGTTTTTGATGAGTGCCACGTAACCCGGCACATCCACATGGGCCGGACAAAGCGTCATGCAGGGAACCGTCTGGAGGGAATCCGTGGCACATTTCCGATGATTGATATGGCTCTCGTACTCGTCCGCAAACTCCGTCAGCGAATCAAGCACGGTGTTGGCTGCCACAACGCCCACCGCACAGTCTGCGGTCTCAGCGATCATTTTGCATAGGGTTTCCAGTTTCGTCAACGTCTCCTGCGTGGCATCTCCATTCAAAATATCCCTGAGCATCCTCTCTGCTTCCACCAGGCCGTCCCGGCAGGGAATACATTTTCCGCAGGACTGGTTCATGGACATCTGCAGAATGGACCGGTACATAACCAGCGGGCACATGCCCGGCGGATAGGACGTCATTCTGGACTTAAACTTGTTCAGCGCAATATCCATACGATCATTGATATTGCCTCGTACTGCCAGTTTTCTCACCATTGCTTACCTCCGTTTTACATTCTTTTGCTATAACCACCAAATACACGATCGATCTTACGGTTCTTCTTTAAAACTGCTTCATGAACGTCAGTATGTTTTTCCCGTCTTCATACCGGTACTGCACATCGTCCATTTCTTTTTTCACCATGAAAATCCCCAGCCCGCCGATGGGTTTCTCGTCCAGCGAAAGGGAAATATCCGGATCCGGTTTTTTCAGCGGATCAAAAGGGATCCCGCTGTCAGTGAACGTGATCTGTATTCTGCGGGGATCCTGCAGCAGTTCTGTGCGGATGCGTGCCTGACCGGTCCGGTCCGGATAGGCATAGTTGGCGATATTGACAAAAATCTCCTCCACAGCCATTTCCACAAGAAGCTGCACCTTCATGGGGCACTCCCCGCTGACGAGAGACGCATCAACAAATGACCGGACCTGATCCAGGTTTTCAACCTCTGCCCAAACGGCAATTTCTTCCATCTTTTTTCCTCACGGAGTTATCATCTGGCATTCGTTTTTCAACTCCGCATTTTCATATTGAACCGTATACTTTAATCTATCATTCGTTTTTCAGCTCTGCATTTTCATATCAGGCCATACGCCGTCTCATTTTACAGATATATTGATTATAGCATACCTGCCGGTTTGCGCATATACATAAACATCACATTTTCCTTTGGATTTTTCTGTTGACGAATCATATTATTCTGATACAATAAAGTAGTAACGATTCCTGATTTATTTTTGGTAAAATACAATGCAGACTCTGAAACACAGTAAACAAAGGGATGCGATCCTCTCTTTTCTGATGATGAGAAAGGATCACCCGACAGCAGATACGATCTATTCCTGCCTGAAAGAAGAGAATCCGAATCTTTCCCTCGGAACCGTGTATCGCAACTTAAATGTGCTGACCGAGATCGGTCAGATCAGGAGATTGCGGCTTTCGGACGGCGTGGATCATTTTGACGGTGACATCTCGCCCCATGATCATTTTCTCTGTACAAAATGCGGGCAGGTGACAGACCTTCATACCGGTCGAAAGATAATGGAAGTTTCTTCCATCGATCCGGCGTTTGACGGTCAGATCGAAGGCTGCTTTACTTACTTTTACGGACTGTGCGGAAACTGTAAAGAGGGAAAAACACAAGAAAACCGACAGATACCGGGATGATGTCATATCGGCAGTCTGCACCGGATTGCTCATAGAACGTTTCGACGTTTTTATGATACTATGATAAGCACGGAGATATCCGTATTATCAACGTAGCACGTCAACTTTCAGGCAGCATGCATGCTGCCGGCAATTATCTGAAAAGAGAAGGAGAAAAACTATGAAGTATGTTTGTTCAGTATGTGGTTATGTACATGAAGGGGATGCAGCACCGGAAAAATGCCCGGTATGTAATGCACCGGCAGAGAAGTTTACGGCACAGTCCGGCGAGATGACCTGGGCAAGCGAGCATGTAGTAGGCGTTGCACAGGGAGTCAGCGAAGATATCTTAGAAGACCTTCGCGCAAACTTCAACGGCGAGTGCTCCGAAGTAGGTATGTATCTGGCTATGGCAAGAGTTGCTTACAGAGAGGGTTATCCTGAAGTCGGTTCCTACTATGAAAAAGCAGCCTGGGAAGAGGCTGAGCATGCCGCTAAATTCGCAGAACTCCTTGGCGAAGTTGTGACCGATTCCACCAAGAAGAACCTGCAGATGCGTGTGGATGCCGAAAACGGCGCTACCGCAGGCAAGACCGATCTGGCGAAACGCGCCAAAGCTGCGAACCTTGATGCGATCCATGACACCGTGCATGAAATGGCAAGGGATGAGGCAAGACACGGCAAAGCCTTCAAAGGATTGCTGGACAGATATTTCGGCTAAGAACGGGTTATCAGCAAAAAGCAGCAATGACAATCCGATCTTATATAGTCCGGCAGAAATTCGAAACGGGCTGACCAAAGAAAACCGGCTGTACAACTGTCGGCATGACAATACAAAGCCGGCAACCGATAAGCCACTTATAAAATCAAATATGGAGGTATGGTATGGATAAATATTTTTGCAATCCCTGTGGTTACACCTATGATCCCGAAGTCGGCGATCCCGAGCACGGCATCGCCCCCGGAACGGCATTTGAAGATATTCCCGATGACTGGGTATGCCCCAACTGCGGCGTTGACAAATCCATGTTCCAGAGAGTGATCTGATCAGGGTTTTACCGATAAATACTCAGAAAGAAACGGGCGGCCAAAACGGCCGCCTGTTATATTGTTATATATTCAGAATCACTATGATGAATAGTTCGGAATAAAGGTCTTCCCACCTATTTCTTCTACGAACCTTTTTTATCCTTCCCGTCATGATCGAGCCACCAGGCGTTCCATTTTTCCGAAAGTCCTTTGCATGCACTTTTCGGCAGATTGATGCGGGTATAATCCGTCAGGACCACTCCCTGCTTGTCAACCAGGCGGATGTACTGAAGATTGAGAAGGAAACTCGCTCCGCCCATGACAAATCTGCTGTCTGACAAAACAGGCTCTATCACCCGCTTAAAGGATCCGGAAAAAGTCACCGACTGGACAGGCTGTGCCCCGATGATATGATACTGGATCGCCCTTCCGGAAAGCTCCGCATACATCAGATTATCGAAGTCGATCAATACCTGACCATCCCGTGTTTTTACCGCGATCTCCCGTTTCTTTTTATCAGAAACCAGATTGGAGATCTCATGTAAGATCGGGAACAGCTTATCTTCCGACAAAGGCTTGATCAAATAGTAGAACGCGCGCACTTCGTAAGACTGGAGCGCAAAATCCGGCGATGAAGTGATATATACGATCAGGCTTTCTTTATCGCGATTGCGGATGTTTTTCCCAAGCATGATGCCGTCCTGTCCGGGCATCATGATATCGAGAAGATACAGATCAAAGCGTTCACCCGTTGCCAGAAAGTCCAAAAGCTGGTCACCACTCTTAAACTCCCTGATATGGAAAGGAGTTTGCGTACGCATTGAGAAGATTTCCAGAAAATGTCTCAACGCTTTGACTTCGATCGGTTCATCATCACAAATCGCTACGGTAATCATAGCCTAAGTATATCTTTTTTTTATAAAATTCGCAATCATCTCAGAAAATTTGTGCGAAATTTTACAAAAAAAAACGCAATATTTACAAATGTCAGGACAAGGCGAAAAAAAACAAGTACAATACATGCTAGAAACTTTTGTTTGCCTTTTTCTCATGATAAGAGGGGAATAGATAACAGTCCGGGAACCCAACCGGACTGTTTTTTTATGCATCATTGAACATTTTAGCTGTTTTTATGGTATATTATGATAATAAGATCAGTAAGTGCAAATGGCAGGTGCGCCTGCACAAACGAGAATCTGACTTTGAAACCCGCAAATCATGAGCAATTCGTATCATCAGCATGCAACATAATATACTGATTCCCACTTGATCATAACGAACATTTCGCTACAGGGAGATACTATGGAAAAGAAAAAGGGAAAAAAGAAACTATGGATCATACTCGGCAGTATCATCGTCATTATCGCTGCCGGTATCGCCGGTTTCAAAGTCCATATGCATTATGAGATCGAGCCCCACGTTTCCTACAATGCGGAAACGATGAAGGCAGAAGGCCGCCCGGCAGACAATGTGTCGGATGTCTATATGATCCGGGATATCAGTCCGGAGGGGTTGATGAAAGCCTACGAGGCGCTCGGCGTTTCCCCGCAGGGAAAAGTTGCCGTGAAACTCTCCACCGGTGAGGCAGGAAATCCGAACTACTTAAATCCCGATCTGATCAAGGAACTGGTACAGCTCGTTGACGGCACGATCGTGGAATGCAATACGGCTTACGGCGGTTCGAAAAGAGCCGAGACCGAGATGCATATGCAGGTAGCCGAAGAACACGGTTTTACAAAGATTGCAGATGTGGACATCATGGACCGGGACGGCTATATGGCGATCCCCGTGGATGGCGGCGTGCACCTGAAGGAAAACTGGGTCGGCAAGAACCTGGCAAATTATGATTATGTCCTTGTTCTGTCGCATTTCAAGGGCCATCCCATGGGCGGTTTCGGCGGCGCGCTGAAAAATATCTCCATCGGGATCGGTTCAAGGGAAGGAAAGGTGCGGATTCATTCGGCAGGCCTTTCTCATACGCCTTCGCTTTTTAACCTGATGGCGCTGACCACGAACCAGAATGACTTTACGGATTCCATGGCAGAGGCTGCAAAATCCGTATCCGATTATGAAGACCATGGAAATAATATCACCTATATCAGCGTGATGAACCGGATGTCGGTAGACTGTGACTGTGTCTCCACGCCGGCAGATGTGGATATGCATGATATCGGAATCCTGGCCTCACACGATCCGGTAGCGCTGGACCAGGCCTGCATCGACCTGGTATTTGAAGCCGCGGACGGCGGCTCTTTGCAGGAGCGGATCCTTTCCCTGAACGGCCTGAATATCCTGACCCATGCGCAGGAGATCGGACTTGGCAACAGAGCCTATCATCTGATCAGTCTGGATGAGCAGCCATGATGGAAATACTTCGGCGTGAATTTGTATATTTCTGGTATTATTTCACCCTGCAGATGAGCCAGATCTTCTGGTACTGGGTGATCGGCATGGCGGCCGGTTCCGTGATCTCCGTTTTTTTCAAAGACAGGATCCATGCACTGATGCGCGGCATGAAAAAAACAAGGCACGGCATCATCGGAATCATTTTTGCCTCGGCACTCGGCGTGGCATCGCCGCTTTGCATGTATGGCACGATACCGATCGCGGCCTCTTTTTCCAAGGGCGGCATAAGGGATGAATGGCTGGCCTCTTTTATGATGAGCTCGATCCTGTTAAATCCGCAGCTCATCATCTACAGTGCAGCACTGGGCATGAAGGTACTTTGGATCCGGATCCTGACCTGCTTTCTGTGCGGCATCGCAGCCGGACTTCTGTTAATGTTCTTTTTCCGGGAAACATCCTATTTTGATTTTAAGGGATTTGATGAACCGGCAAATCGCGATACCGATCCGAATCTGCTTCTTCGATATCTGAAAAACCTTTGGCGAAATGTAAAAGCAACCGGGCTTTATTTTCTGGCGGGCATCGTTTTATCGGCACTGTTTCAGCGATATATTCCTGAAGATGCCATTACTTTTGTCTTCGGCGGCAACAAAGCCTGGGGCGTTTTGATGGCAGCAACTGTCGGAGTACCGCTCTACGTCTGCGGCGGCGGGACGAT
>JAEEKC010000201.1 GCA_016282215.1 Lachnospiraceae bacterium | reverse complement strand
GGCCTCGGCTCCACGGTTGCGTTGATCACAGACGGACGTTTTTCAGGTGCATCCCGCGGCGCATCCATCGGACATGTTTCTCCCGAAGCCGCAGTGGGCGGACCTATCGCTCTTGTTGAAGAAGGTGATATCATTTCCATCAACATCCCGGAGATGAAGCTTGACATCAAGGTCAGCGATGAAGAAATGGCTAAGAGAAAAGAAGCCTGGCAGCCTCGCGAACCCAAGGTGAAGACCGGATACTTAGAGAGATACTGTGCAATGGTTACCAGCGGAAACCGCGGCGCGATCTTAGAAGTACCGGGGAAAGCATAAAAAGGCTTCCCCCTCCGGGAGGCGAGACAACTGTCGGCGAAGCCGACTGATGAGGGGCTGAATGGTCTGAAAATTTATAACCAATTGACAATGAATAATCCGAAAAAAGGAGATATCTATCATGCAACTGACAGGCGCAGAAATCGTAATCGAAATCCTTAAGGAGCAGGGCGTTGACACTGTCTTCGGCTATCCCGGCGGCACCATTTTGAACATCTATGATGCTCTTTATCAGCATCAGGACGAGATCCGCCACGTGCTGACCAGCCACGAACAGGGAGCAGCCCATGCGGCAGACGGATATGCCAGATCTACCGGTAAAGTCGGTGTATGCATGGCAACCAGCGGACCGGGTGCAACCAACCTGGTAACCGGTATTGCGACAGCCTTCATGGATTCCGTACCGATGGTAGCTATTACCTGTAACGTGAACCTGCCGGCTCTCGGCAAAGATTCCTTCCAGGAAGTGGATATCGCAGGCGTGACTATGCCGATCACCAAGCATAATTATATCGTAAAGGATATCAACAACCTGGCAACCAAACTGCGCAGAGCATTCAAGATCGCAAAGAGCGGAAGACCGGGCCCCGTGCTCGTGGATATCACCAAGGATGTGACGGCCAACAAAACAGAATATACCCCGGAAAAAGCGCAGGAGACAGAGCGCATCAACAAGTTTACGGATGCGGATATCGATACCGTTGCCGAGATGATCGCTGAGGCAAAAAAGCCCTTCCTGTATGTGGGCGGCGGCGTGATCCTGTCCGGTGCCACTGAGCAGCTGGCTGAGCTTCAGAAGAAAATGGACTGCCCGGTTTGCGATACACTGATGAGCAAGGGCGCATTCAACGGTTATGATGAAATGTACACCGGCATGATCGGTATGCACTGAACCAAGGCCTCTAACCTCGGCGTTTCGGACTGCGACCTGCTGATCGCTCTCGGCGCAAGGTTTTCAGACCGCGTGATCGGTAATCCGTCCACTTTTGCTGCAAAGGCAAAGATCGTCCATATCGATATTGATGCAGCTGAGATCAATAAAAACATCAAAACAGACGCTTTCATTGTGGGTGACCTGAAAGACGTTCTGACCAAACTGAATGCAAAAATCGCACAAAAGGATCTTCCGGAGTGGAAAGCACAGATCAAGAATCTGAAGGAAACCTATCCGCTTGCTTATGATGAGAATGTTCTGACCTGTCCTTATGTGATCGAAGAGCTTGACAAGGCAACAAATGGTGAAGCTATCATCACCACCGATGTGGGACAGCATCAGATGTGGGCTGCACAGTATTATCATTACACCAGCCCCCGCACTTTTATCTCATCAGGCGGCGCCGGAACCATGGGCTACGGACTGGGCGCGTGCATCGGCGCACAGGTTGGAAATCCCGATAAGATCTGCGTAAACATCGCAGGTGACGGGTGCTTCAGAATGAACATGAACGAACTGGCAACTGCCAGCAGATACAATATCCCCGTGATCGAGATCGTGATCAACAATCAGGTGCTCGGCATGGTACGCCAATGGCAGACGCTGTTCTACGGCAAGCGCTATTCCCAGACCGTATTGACAGATAAAGTGGATTATTGTAAAGTTGCGGAAGGTTTGGGATGCATGGCGATCCGCGTGACGAAGAAAGAAGAAGTTGCTCCGGCCCTGAAGAAAGCCATTGATGCAAAAGCACCTGCTTTGATCGAAGTAGTCATCGATCCGGACGATAAGGTATTCCCCATGGTACCTGCAGGCAAGCCTATCGAGGAAGTGTTCGATGCATCTGATCTGAAGGAAGAGTGAGAAGTATATAAATTAATTAAAAAGGTTTTAAGTCAGAAAGCAAGAAATTGTCATGAAAAAAGTAATTGGTATTGTTATCGCAGCGATCATAATTCTCCCGGTTCTGACCTGTGCCATCGGCTACGCGTATTTAAGTTACCGTTATCAGGATAACTTTATGCCGGGACTATCCATCAACAACGTCTATGCGGCTGACATGACAATTGAACAGGTGAACACAAAGCTGAAAGAGGATTTTATCGTTCCCGATGTGACCATCACGGATAAGGACGGCAAATTCTATACCTTTTCCATGTCAGAAGCAGGCTATGATGAAAACTACACGGATGATCTGAAACAGATCAAATCCCAGCAGACCGTTATGAAACTGGTATCCCGTGTGACCGATTCCGATGCCGAGGCGGATACGAGAGAGCTGACAGCCAAGATCACCTATGATGAGGGCAAACTCATCGATTACTTAGATGAGCTTGATTTTATCAAAGACAATACCGCAATGGCGGGAAAAAAGATCGAGATCAAAAAAGACCGGGCACAGGGTTATTATCTGGTAGATGAGACGGTCGACATGCTCAACCATGAAAAAGCCAGAAATGCCATTGTGAGAAACATAGCCGACGGCAACTATGAGATCGACCTGGTGAAGGAAGGCTGTTATGATCAGCCGACCAATTATACGCCGTCACAGGATTATGCCCTGAAGATGTGGAATAAACTAAAGCCCTATATGAACAGCGAGATCACCTATGTGTTCTCAGACAGCAAATATGTCTTAAACGGCGCGAAGATCGCTGACTGGATCAAGGTGAAAGATAACGGACAGTTCGAGCTTGATGAGTTCGACAATCTTGTGATTGACGAAGAAGCGGTTACGGAATTTGTCAAAGAGTTCTGCGATAAATACAGCACGGTGAATAAACCCAGGACCTTTAAGTCCCATACCGGTGATATGGTGACCATCGAAAAAGGCACCTATGGCAGCAAGATCGATTATAAACCTGAACTGGAATACCTGCTGAACCAGCTTCCGCGCGGAACACAGACCATGCGTGAGCCGGAATACGTGCAAAAACCGTTCTCAGGACTCACCGGTCTGAATGATATCGGCAACACCTATATCGAAGTGGATATGTCCGAACAACACCTTTACTATTATGTGAAAGGCACTCTGAAACTGGATTCTGATGTTGTAACAGGCTGTACCGGCCTTGGCCGCGGAACGCCCGAGCGTGTCTGCTATGTGTATTTCAAACAGAGGAACAGAACCCTTCACGGCGAAGATTACGATACCTTTGTCAATTACTGGATGGCTGTTTACAACAATATCGGCATCCATGATGCGAACTGGCGCGGTAAATTCGGCGGCACGATCTACAAATCAGCCGGTTCCCACGGCTGCGTGAACACGCCCATCGCCAAAGTGAAAGAACTCTACGATATGGTAGAGGTAGGGACGCCGGTGCTGTTGCATTATTAAGTGTTATTCCTTGTATGTTTAAAAGAACTTGACGCTTTGAACGGAAATAAGTACAATAATTAGTGTGCAATTTGACAATTTTTTAACAAACTTAAACGAATAACCTATAAATTTTTAATATTAACAAGATAAGTATTAGTGACTATATATAACT
>JAEEKC010000031.1 GCA_016282215.1 Lachnospiraceae bacterium | reverse complement strand
CAAAGTATTCTTTCATGCTTTGCCTCCTTCCTGTATGGATCCTTCATCGGATGCAGGCGCAAATTCCATCATTCCGTCATCATCATCTGTCTGCCCTTCGATCCCGCAGGCCACCTCGATGGCATGGATCATCTTTTCGTAAGCCTCCCGCATATCTGCATGCTTTGCACAGATATATGGTTCATCTTTTTTGCCGGCAGCATTTTCCAGCTCTTTTGCTTCTTCCGATAAGGCCATGGCACCGATCATCTTGGATGTACTCTTGATGGCATGGACTTTGATCTTATACAGCTCCCAGTCCTTTTCTTCATACATCTTATCAAGATCCGCCAGTTTCCTGTCGCGGTCCTTTGCGTACTCCCGCAGCACCTCTTTATAGAAGGGGATCTCATGCTGACAGTATCCAAGGCCTTTTTCAATATCAACGCCCTGTTTTTTCAATGCCGCAAATTCATCCTCTGGAGGTGCGGGATTCCTGTTGACATAGGCTTTTGAGGACACTTTTGTGATCTCACGCAGGGTGCCGCTTCCCATGCCTTCAAGATTCCATTCGTAGCTGCCTGTGTTTTCTTTTTTCTGATAAACGATGGCATTCTTCGGCAGGACACGTTTTAAGACACGCTCGAGTTCTGACATTTCCACGGGTTTTGCGATGAAGCCGTCAAAACCTTCCGATAAGAACATCTCTTTAGCGGAGCTGATGGCATTGGCCGTCAGCGCCACGATACAGAGCTCCTTTTTATTCTTTGCCGCATTGGCGCGCAGGATCTTCATGGCTTCTACGCCATCCATGCCGGGCATCATATGATCCATGAAGATGATGTCATAATCGGTATGCTGACACATTTCAATAGACTCTGCACCACCACCGGCCGTATTCACCTGCATTCCATAGGCTTCAAAAATACCCTTGGCAACCAGCAGGTTCATGGGTTCGTCATCCACTACCAGGGCACGGATCCCCGGCGTGGTCATTTTTTCATCATACAGTTTGTTCTCATCAAATACGTGGTTTAAGAAGTTGACAATCTGGGCACCATAGAAGGGCTTTGGCAGAATCGTCACACCTCCGCCTGCACCGCCGGTATATCCGATATCCGCAACCAGTGCCACATTCATATTCCTTGAGAGCTCTTCAATATATGCTTTGTTTTCCAGGTATTCGCCGGTCCCCACAAACAGATGGGTAATGGGACTGATTTCTACCAGTTTTTCCAGCTCCTGTCTCGATTCCACTCTGTGGAACGGAATGCCGAGCCCCTGCGACAGATGAGCGATCATGGTAATATAATAATCCCGGATGCCCGGATGACCGGTGGTCATAAAGCCGAGATAACCGGCAACCACACAGTTTTCACGCCCTTCCACATACAGGCAGGGATCTTCATCCACCACTTCCTGAGGGATACTGATACGAACAACCGTCCCCTCCCCTTCCTTGCTCTCGATGGCCAGCACGCCGCCCATGGCAAGCGTCATACCGTTGACAATGGGAATACCGAGTCCCAGACCGCCGGACATACGGGAACGGCCGGAATCGGACTGATAGAATTTTTCATAGATATGCTCAAGTTCTTCCTCCGACATGCCCACGCCGGTATCCGAAACTTCCAGCAGCAGATTGATGCCATAGTCACGACGGATATAACCGATATGCAGATTAACGCCGCCGCTTTTCGTGAATTTATAGCCGTTGCTGACCAGATGCCAGAGGATCTTTTTGAGCTTTCCGGCATCCCCCCGCAGACCGCTTGGGATCTGAGGCTCAAGATCCACCACCAGATCCAGCCCGTAGTTTTCCATAAAGGCCAGCTGCATTAAAAGATCATTGACCATGGAACCGATACTGTAGGTTTCGCGCGTCACGGTAATATCGCTCATATCCACTTCGGTAAAGTCCAGGATATCACCGATCTGCTCTGCCACCCTGTGGCCTGCCAGAGAAATGGCGTCCACCCGTTCCCTGACATAATCCGGGAGTTTTTCCTGTTCGAGTACGGAAGACAAGCCCATGACTACATTGATAGGGGTACGGATCTCATGAGATACATTGGCAAGGAAGTTGTTCACTCTGGCGTTTTCTTCTTCCACCATGTCGATCTCCGATAAGAATTCTTTTTCCGTATTCTTCCAGGCCTCGCTGATACGATAGACAAAAAAGGCTGCAAAAACAATGATCACAAACTGCCAGATGATCCCGATTACCTCACTCCTGCCGGGCGTCGAGCCGGACTGTTTGCTCTGGATATAGAGATTGAGAAGGACACCTGCATAACCACTGATAACACCACCGATCAGCAGGATCTTTTCGCCGGTGAAAGCCAGCATGATCACAAGCACTACTAAAATAGCCCCGCTGTCATGGATGCTGCCTTCATTGGCTGAAATATAAAAACACTGCAGCATCAAAAACAGCGCACAAAAATAAACCTGCACGATCCTCGGTACGCTGCCGGAAAACCGCATGGCCCAGCCGATAACGGTTCCCACGCAGACAACCGGTACCATCCAGATGTCCAGTCCGATCACAAACGTCAGAACCAGGATCATCAGGGAAACCAGTGTCATCGCCACCAGCATGATCAGGTGCATGGTCGTATGAAATTCATATTCTTTTCCTGTCATATTATCATTCATAAAGCCCCTCGCCATTATGAATTCATGCATGATATCATTTTGTCAGGTCTTTTATCCTGCCTGTTTCACCGATCATCTTTTTCAATCCGGTTTTGCAGCGCTCAGTCCCGCTGCGCGGCCTGTGGACCAGGCGATCTGCAGGTTGTATCCGCCTGTCTGTGCATCCACATCGATGCATTCTCCGGCGAAATACAGATGTTTCACGATCTTCGACTCCATGGTCTTCGGATCAATCTCTTTTGTTGCGACCCCGCCCTGGGTAATGATGGCCTGGGCAAACCCTTCCGTTCCGGTCAGTGTCAGGTGCAGGCTCTTTAAGGTTTCCAAAAGTGCCCGCCGTTGTTTTTTGCCCAGCTCACAGCATCTGACCGTATCGGAAACGCCGGCCTGCATGCAGACAACCGGTATCAGGCTTTGCGGAAGGAGCGATGCCATCATGGTTTTCAGCTGCTTTGTCTTCGCCTCTTCGATCTCCCGCAGCAGCCGCTTATCCAGCACTTCTTCACTGAGTGCGGGTTTTAAGTCGATCAGCAGATCGAGCTTTTTTCCCTCTTCCAACGCCTTTGTGATAAAACTGCTGGCACTTAAGATCACGGGACCGCTG
Source organism: Lachnospiraceae bacterium (assembly GCA_016282215.1). Lineage (GTDB taxonomy): Bacteria > Bacillota > Clostridia > Lachnospirales > Lachnospiraceae > RGIG7926. Next base: position 2,762 of record JAEEKC010000031.1, on the reverse strand, counting down.
ACGCCTCTGTGGGTAAACAGCATTTCGCCGAATTCTTCGTAAAGTTTCTTTTTGCCGTCTTTCACCGTGACCGCTATATTGCGAAGCGAGAGCCCGGCAAGGTCCGCCGTCCAGTTTTCCTGCGTGATCAGCGGCACCAGCGCGGGATATAGTTTCGTTACGCTGTGGCCAGCTTTCCCGGCCATGGCAAGGCCGCTTCCGTCAGCGCCTGTCAGGGGATAGGATACGCCGCCGCTTGCAAGGATAACCCGGTCTGCGGGAAGGACGTTTCCGTTTTGTAAAACAATATCCGTGCAGATCTCCTGATACAGGGTCTGCCGCCCTTTTTTATCCGTATCCGTACTTTCATTTGTTTCGTCTTTCACAATTGTTTTCGTCCGGATCGCTTTTACCTTGGTATTCAGCAGGATTTCCACGCCAAGCCGTCTGCATTCATATTCCAATGCTCTGATCACGTCCGATGAATGGTCGCTTTCGGGAAATACTCTGTTTCCCCGTTCCGTTTTCAGCTTCAGGCCGAGCCCGCTGAAAAAATCCATTGTACGGTTCGCATCAAATGCATTTTCTGCGCTGTATAAAAACTTGGAATGACTGACGACCTGGGACAGATGCGCTGCCGGATCGCTTTCATTCGTCAGGTTGCATCTTCCTTTTCCCGTAATGAACAGTTTTTTTCCGAGTTTTTCGTTTTGCTCACATATGGTAACGTCAGCGCCGCATCCGGCCGCCGTTATGGCTGCCATCATGCCGGCCGCTCCGCCGCCGATGACTACGACTTTCAACCGATCACTCATTCTTTTTTGTCCTGCGATCCCTCATCCTGCGGCACCTCGAACAGATCATCATCGAGGAAGTTGAGTTCATCATGCTGATAGACCTGATAATTGGACCAGGCATATTCGATGGCTTCGAGATTTTTCCTCGCCCCTTCCGGATCCTTGACGCAAAGTGCCACGATCAGCGCATTGATGACTGACAGCGGGGCGACGAGGGAATCCACGATGGAAAACATATCCGACCTGGCCAGCAGGTTGCAGGAAGAATACAGGTTCATCGGGGAATGGATATTATCGGTCAGGGTAATGACTTTTGCATTTTTATCATTGGCAAATTCCAGCGCTTTTAAGGTCCGCATGGAATAACGCGGGAAGCTGATGCCGACGATGGCATCCTCTCCGTCAATATGGATCAGCTGCTCAAAAAGCTCACTCATGGAGGTGGTCCGCAGCTGGATCACATCCCCGCGGATCTGTGACAGATAAAAGGACAGGAAATTTGCCAGCGGCTCGCAGGTACGAAGTCCCAGTACATATACATGCTTTGCCGAAAGCAGGATGTCCACCGCTGTGGAAAAGGCCTTCTCATCCAGGTTCTGGATCGTATCCGCGATCTTGTCCATATCGGACCGAAGGACCGCATCGAGGATCTCCGACTGTGAACTGCCGCGAAACTGTGCGCCGATCCTTTGCACATTATTCCATTTCCCCTGTACCCAGCGTTCCAGTTCCTTCTGGAATTTCGGATAGCCGTCAAATCCAAGGCCGGATGCGAAACGCACCACCGTGGATTCGCTGATCCCCAGCTGTCTTCCGAGGTTTGCCGCCGTCATGAAGACTGCGGTCTCATAATGCTCTTCAATGTAAGCTGCGATCTTTTTATGATTCTTGCTCATGCGGGGATACTTCTCATTCATGATGCTGATCAGATCCCGCTTCTGTTCGGGCTCCGGCGACTGATACGCCGTAATGCCGATTCCTTTCTGCTCTGCCATAATGTCCTCTTTTAACTCAGAAATGATGATACGAACTGCTCCATTCTCGAAGGAAACTCTATAATCACGCGTTCTTGTCGTAGGTCTCCTCAAGCAGCCGCAGCGTCTCCTCTTTGGGCAGGTCATAATCACCTGTGAGGGACATACAAGCTGCGCCATGGATAAAGATCCACATCTTCATAAAAAGGGCACCCGGATCTTTCACCCCTGCATTTTTTGCCCTTGTCATTTCCAGTGCAAAAGCACCGGTAGAACCGTTGAGCAGCTCATACAGGCTCCTGCCGTATCTGTTGCCTGATAAAAAGAGCATGGAAAACAGTTTCGGTTCTTTTTCCGCAAAGGCAATATACAACAGCCCGAACTGCACAAAAGGTTTGTCGGACAGCTTTTCTCCCATCTTCCCGCTTTCATAAAAGTCCGAGAAATAATGCACCGTCATTAAAAAGATCTCTTCGTGCAGCTGTTCCATTTTGGAATACACACGAAAGATCGGCTGTGTGGAGCAGCCAGCTTTTGTCGCAAGTTTCCTTGCCGTAACTGCTTCTAACCCTTCCTCTCTGGCCAGCTCAAAGGCTGCGTTTTTGATCACATCCTGGGTGATGCTGATTTTTCTTGCCATGATAACCCCCCGTAGAAAATATGATGATTTCCGCTGAAAAAATGACAACCTTGAATCAGGTTGGTAACAACTGTTATTTTAGGGCATTTTCCATGATTCGTCAAGAAAAAAATCACTTTACGCGCCTGAAAAAAAAAGGTATACTCGTCTTTGGTTGTTTGCAGAAAGTCCGGTATAAAAAAGGCAGACAATAAACATCTGATAACTTACCAAGGAAAATGAGATGAAAAAAGAAAAGATCAAGATCATCAGTTCTCTGCTGCTCTTACTGACGGCTTTTATCTGGGGCATCGCTTTCGTTGCACAGACTGTCGGCATGGAGCACGTGGGGCCCTGGACCTTTGTCTGTACCAGGTACTTTTTATCTACCAT